>NZ_JBFBDY010000158.1:0-5677 GCF_040683475.1 Kitasatospora sp. NPDC093558
CAGCACCTCGCGACGCACACCTCGGGGCTCCCCCGGCTGCCCCGGGGCGTCCTCCTGGGCAGCATGTTCACCCCGCGCCGGTCCGATCCGTACGCCCATTGCACGGCCGACCACGTCCTCGCCGGGCTCGGCCGCACCAAGCTGCGAGCTGCGCCCGGGCGCAGCTTCCGCTACTCCAACCTCGGCGCCGGGCTGCTCGGTCTCGCGCTCGCCGAGCGGGCCGGGGTCGGCTACGAGGAACTGGTGCGTCGCGAGGTCTGCGGGCCGCTCGGGCTCGGGGACACCGTCGTAACGCCGGGCGCGGAGCAGTCCGACCGGCTTGCCCGGGGGCACTCGGCAAGCGCCCGGCCGGTGCCGTACTGGAACCTCGCCGCCCTGGGAGGCATGGGGGCGCTCCGCTCGACCGCCGCCGACCTCGCGATACTCCTGCGGGCCCAGCTGGCCGCCGGCCGCGAGCCGGACGGGCCGCTGGCGCCCGCGATCTCACTCACCAGGGAGGTACGGCACCGGGTCAACCCGTTCGCCTGGATGCACCTGGGGTGGCTCGCCCACCGCCTGCACACCCAGCAGGGCGGCCACCTGCAGATCTGGCACAACGGCGGCACCGGCGGGTTCCGGTCCTTCGTGGCCTTCGATCCGGAGAAGCAGGTGGGGGTGGTGGTCCTGGTCAACAGCGGGCGGTCGGCCGATTCGGCGGGGACGGCGCTGCTGCGCAGGCTGCAGAACGAGTACGCGATGTCGGCGTAGGTGGCCGGCGTCGTGAAGTCGAGAGTTGGAAGTCGAGCTGGAGAGATGGTGGTGAGGTCGGGCGGAACTTGCGAGGCCTTCAAGGCCAGGGCGCGTCGATTGGCCCTGGCGCCGGGTCGGGCGGTCGGATCACGCTGAGGATCCGGCGGCCGGGGTTCCGGTTGCCGTAGGCGCGCGGCGCGAGGTGCCCGGGGTGGCGGTGGCGAGTCCGGTCGCGGGTGAAGCTGCGGGTGACGCTGGGGCGCCACTCGGGCGGCCTGGGCCCGATACGCGGCCCGGCCGGTTCGAGCAGGGCGCGAGGCGTGGACGGCAGGGGCGGCGCGGACGGCGGAAGCGACGCAGGCTGGATGCGCAGCTCGGGCAGGTGGTGCGGGTGCACCGGGGGTACCGGCCGGTGCCGTGGTGGGTCCGGGTCTGGGTGGTCGTCGGCGCGGTGCCAGTCGCGGCGGCGGTCTGCCTGGCCGCTGGGAAGTGGTGGCCTGCGCCCGTCGTCGCGGCCGTCGCCATCGCGGGCGTGAACGCGTACGGGTGGCTGCGGCCCGTACGCGGAGTGCGGGCGGAACGGGCGCACGCGGGCGGGCTGGTCCTGGTCGGGCCAGGCGGGGCCGAGCGGGTGCTCCCGTGGGGCGCGGTCGAGGCCACCGAGCACTCCCCCGGGCGCCGAGGGGTCTGCGAGCGGGCGCGGATCTGGCTCGTCGGTGTGGACGAGCCGGTCGACCTCGTGCACGTCCGGCGGCTGGAGGGGGCTGGTCGGGAGCTCGACGAGCGCCGCTCCCCCGCGTTCCGGGCGGCACTGCACGAGCGGCTGCGCACCGACGGGAGCGTCCGTTTCGCGAGCGGCCGGCTCACCGTACGGGCGGGCGGGCTCGTGCACCGGTCGCCAACGCCCGGGGGCGGCGGAGTTCATCGAGGAGGTGCGACAAGGACGGAGGTAGCCCCTGGAACGAGAAACCACGGGACGGGCCGGATACGGCGGAGCGGAAGACTGCACCAAGAGAGTTGGATTATCGAACTCACTCGACCTATAGTGAGTTTGCTTTTCCAACCACCTTCGCAGGCCCCACTCACCCAAGAAGGGCGGCCGTCATGCGTGACGCCGTGATCGTCGAAGCCGTCCGCACCCCCGTCGGCAAGGGCAAGCCGGGAGGCTCGCTCGCCAGCGTCCACCCGGTCGAACTGCTGGCGCACACCCTCCAGGCGCTCATCGGGCGCAGCGGCATCGACCCGGCCCTGGTCGACGACGTGATCGGCGGCTGCGTCGACCAGGTCGCCGAGCAGGCGATGAACACCACCCGCTACGCCTGGCTCGCGGCCGGATTCCCGGACTCCGTCCCGGCCACCACGGTCGACCGGCAGTGCGGCTCGTCCCAGCAGGCGGTGCACTTCGCCGCGCAGGGCGTGATCGCAGGCGCGTACGACATCGTGGTCGCCTGCGGGATCGAGTCGATGAGCCGCGTGCCGATGTGGTCCAACGTGCCGCCCGGCGCCGATCCGTTCGGCGCGTCCCTCGCCGCCCGTTACCCGGGCGGGCTGGTTCCGCAGGGCGTGAGCGCCGAGCTGATCGCCGCGAAGTGGTCGATCTCGCGCGAGGAGATGGACGCCTTCGCCGCCGGCTCGCACGCCAAGGCGGCGCGCGCCCACGCGGACGGCCTGTTCGCGGCCGAACTCGCGCCGGTGCCCACGCCGGACGGGCTCGTGACCATGGACGAATCCGTACGGCCGAGCACCACCCCGGAGGTGCTCGCCGGGCTCCGTCCCGCCTTCGAGGACCCGGGCTACGCGGAGCGCTTCCCGCAGATCTCGTGGTCGGTGACGGCGGGCAACAGCAGCCCGATCAACGACGGCGCCTCCGCCGTCCTGATCACCGGCAGCGAGACCGCCGCCCGGCTCGGCCTGCGCCCGCTGGCCCGGCTGCACTCGTTCGCGGTCACCGGCTCGGACCCGCTGCTGATGCTCACCGGCGTGCTGCCCGCCACCGAGAAGGTGCTGCGCCGCTCCGGGCTCTCGCTCGCCGACATCGACCTGTTCGAGGTGAACGAGGCGTTCGCGACCGTCGTCCTGGCCTGGCTCCAAGAGACCGGCGCCGACCCCGCCAGGCTGAACGTCAACGGTGGCGCGATCGCCCTCGGCCACCCGCTGGGCGCGAGCGGCACGCGGCTGATGACCACCCTGGTCCACGAGATGCGCCGGCGCGGCGCGCGGTACGCGCTGCAGACGATGTGCGAGGCGGGCGGGCTGGCGAACGCGACGATCCTGGAGTCGGTCGCCTGACGGCGAGCAGGCTGGGCGCCAGGGGGCTCCTCAGGGATGCCCGTAGGGGCCGTATGCCGACGGCCGTCGCACTCTCCGGCGGAACCCCTACATCCCTGAGGCGACGTCAACTCCCGTCTGCAACACCTACGGTCCTCGCATGACCGGAATTCGTCGCACTGCCGCGGCGGCGGCCCTGCTGCTCGCCCTGCCGCTGTCCGTCGTCGCCGCCGCACCCGCACTGGCCGCCTCCCCGACCCAGGCCGCCGCACCCGCCTCTCCCGGCACCCAGGCCACCGTGCCGGCCGGCCTCCGCATCGAACTCCCCCGCCCGACCGGGCCGTACGCGGTCGGGCGGGAGATCCTGCAACTCGTCGACCAGAACCGGCCCGACCCGTGGGTGCCGTCGGCGGGTCCGCGCCGGCTCATGGTGTCGATGTACTACCCCGCCAAGGCGGGCACCGGTGGCCCGGCCCCGTACATGACGCCCGAGGCCGCGCGGATGCTGCTGGACGCGAAGCTGCCGGGCAACACCATCCCGACCGAGGCGCTCACCACCGCCCGGACGTGGGCCGAGTCCGGCGCGCGCCCGGCCCCCGGCCGGTACCCGCTGGTGGTGCTCTCGCCCGGCTTCACCATGCCGCGCACCTCGCTGACGATCCTCGCCGAGGACCTGTCCAGCCGCGGGTACGTCGTCGCGCTGGTCGACCACACCTACGAGAACACCGGCACGACCTTCCCCGACGGGCAGACGCTCCCCTGCGTGATGTGCGGCAAGCTGAGGACCGACGACGCCTGGGCGGGCCTGGACCGCAGCAGGGCGAAGGACGTCTCCTTCGTCCTCGACCAGCTGACCGCCCACCCCCACCCGGCCTGGCGCTACTCCCGCATGATCGACCCGGACCGCATCGGCATGGCCGGCCACTCGGCCGGCGGCGCGGCGACCGTCCCGGCCCTGCTCACCGACGACCGGATCCAGGCCGGCGTGGACCTGGACGGCAGCATGGACGTCAGGGTGCCGCCCTCCGGCATCGGCGGCAAGCCGTTCCTGATGATCGGCCACCCCCTGGACGGCGCCGAGGACACCAGCTGGGTCGAGAGCTGGCCCAACCTCGACGGCTGGAAGCGCTGGCTGACCGTCACCGGCACCAACCACGGCTCGTTCACCGACTTCCCGCTGTTCCTCGACGGGCTCGGCCTCCCCGACCGCGACCGGACGATTCCCGCCCAGCGTGCCGTGGAGCTCACCCGCGCTTACGTGGCGGCGTTCTTCGACCTGCAGCTGAAGGGCATCGACCAGCCGCTCCTGGACGGGCCGACGGCGGAGAACCCGGAGGTCACCTTCCATCCGTAGGCGCTGACCGCGAGCGATACACGAGGCCGTCGGCACAGTGCCGGCGGCCTCGCCGGCGTCTCCGCTCGATCGGGTCAGGCGGCCTCGTCGGCGCCCGCCGCCCGACCGGGTCGGGCAGCCTTGGCGGCGTCCCGTGCCCGACCGGGTCAGGCGGTGACGGCGGCCGAGGCAAGCGGTTCGAGCAGCCGGTGGGGGCGAGCCAGCGCGAGCGAGACCGGGTCGGTACGCGGGGTGCCGCCACGGCCGGGGTTGGGCCGGATCACGACCTCCGTGGGCGGGACGAACCGGCCGCAGTGCGGGCACGCGCCCGTGCGGTCGAGGTCCGTGCCGCAGGAGGCGTGCGCGAAGAGGTGGCGCGGACCGTCCGGGGTGGCGTGCCGACCGCCCCAGCGGCTCAACAGGTAGAGCGGCGCCCACAGTTCGAGCCCGGCCTCGGTGAGCAGGTAGCCGTGGCGCAGCGGCGCGTACCGGTACGGCTCCTTGCGCAGGACACCGGCGGCGACGAGCGCGTTGAGGCGGGCAGTGAGGACGGCCCGCGGGATGCCGAGGTGGGTGAGGAAGTCGTTGAAGCGCTGCACGCCGTAGAAGGCGTCGCGCACGATCAGGAGGCTCCAGCGTTCGCCGACCACCTCCAGGGCGCGGGCGAGTGCGCAGTCCTGCAGTTCGTAGTCGGTTCCGAGCGCCATGGCGGTCAGCGTAGTCCAGTCGACCAATGGGTTCAATCAACAGACTCATGGTGGTAGCGTGCCACCGGAAGAAGGTTCATTCATCAGACCTAGCGGTCCCGCTTCCGCTCCCGGAGGGAACACCCATGTCCCCCGCACCAACCGGCCCCGCGTCCGTCCGGCCCGGCGCCACCCTCTTCACTACCGCGGTCGCCACCGCGCTGGTCACCGTCGCCTACACCGCCCCCACCGCCTCGCTCGCCGCCACCGCCGAGGCCGCCCACCTCGGCGCCACCGGACGCACCTGGATCCTCACCGGCGCCCTGGTCGGCATCTCGGCGCTGCTGCTCACCGCCGGCAGCGCGGCCGACGACCACGGGCGCAAGCGCGTGTTCACCTTCGGCGTCCTGCTGTTCGCCGCCTCCGAGGCGCTCGCCGCCCTCGCCCCCGGCGGCGCCGTCTACCTCACCGCCAGGGTGCTGCTCGGCGCCGGTTCGGCGGCGATCCTGGCGCCCGCACTCGGGCTGATCAGCCACGCGTTCCCGCCCGGACCGGCCCGGATCAGGGCGCTCGGCGTGTGGGGCGCGGCGGTCGGCCTGGGCATCGCGATCGGCCCGGTCTACGGCGCGCTGGTCACCCAATGGGCCGGGTGGCGGGCGGT
>NZ_JBFBDY010000158.1:5687-13653 GCF_040683475.1 Kitasatospora sp. NPDC093558
GTCGGCGGCGCTCGCGGCCCTCGCGGCCGGCGTCCTCACCGAGTCGCGGGCCGACCGGCCCCGCCCGCTCGACCCCTACGGCGTGCTCACCCTCGCCGCCGGGACGACCTTCCTGATCGCCGGACTCGCCGAGGGCCGCACCGGCTGGGGACGGCCCACGGTGTTGGTGCTGCTGGCCATCGGGGTGCTGCTGCTCGCGCTGTTCGCCCTGGTCGAGGCCAAAGTGCGGGAACCGATGCTGGACCTCTCCCTCTTCCGCAGCCCCGGCTTCATCGCGGCCACCGGCGGGGCGATGTTCACCGGAATGTCGATGGTCGGCTTCATGAGCTACCTGCCCACCCTGCTCCAGGGCGTCCTCGGCCTGTCCGGCCTGGCGGTCGGCGGAGTGCTGGCCATCTGGTCCGGCCTCTCGGTCATCGCCGCACTCCAGGCCCGCCGACTGGCGGCCCACCTGGCGGCGACCACACAGGTCGCACTCGGGCTGCTGATCTGCGGCATCGGCGAAGCCGGACTGTACGGACTGGGCCCGGACTCCACCTGGCTACGGCTGGCGCCCGGACTCGCGGTCGCCGGCATCGGCAGCGGCGTGCTGAACGCCGCACTCGCCCGACTCGCGGTGAGCAGCGTCCCGGCCCACCGGGCCGCGATGGGCTCCGGAGCCAACAACACGTCCCGGTACATGGGTTCGGCCCTGGGCGTGGCGGTCACCGTAGCCGTGGCCACCTCCGCCCACCCCACCGGCCCGGGCCATGCGGCAGCAGCCCGCGCCCTGGCAGCCGGCACCGACCGAGCCGTCGTCGTAGCGGCCACCCTGTGCTTCGCGGGAGCCGCGCTGGCCCTGGCCGCCCGCACCGCCGAATCCCGCAGGCCCCGCCCCGAGGAGCCGACGACAACGCCGGCGCGCGAGCAAGTCACGACGGCTTGAGCGCACACGAGAAGTCGCCCCACCCGACTTCTGGCGCCTCCACCCACCCAACCCGAAGCACGAAACCAAGCGAGCCCACACCCACCCCAGACCCAAAGGTCGACCCACCCGACTTCCGGCGCACTGTGGCCAAGCGGCATCGAGCGACACGCAGCGGCGGCCGTGAGAAGTCGGCTCCACCGACTTCCTGCGTACCCGCCTCCCGGGCAGCCGTCGCTGGAGGTCGAGAAGGCTCGCGCCCGGAGTAGGAAGTCGGCCACGCCGACCTCTCACGTGCGTGAAGTTGCGAGACCCACGCTCAAGACCGCGAGGCCGAACTCCATGCCCGAGCAGGCCACGCAGAAAGTCGGCCCACCCGACTTCCCGCGCCCCGCATCGGCCGGGCCCGCGCACCGCGGCCAAGCGGCACGGAGCGGCGGCCGGCGTGAGAAGTCGGCTCCGCCGACTTCCTGCGCACTCGCCCCCCCCGGGCGGCCTTCCCTGGAGGGGGTGAGAAGGCTCGGGGCCGGAGTGGGAAGTCGGCCACGTCGACTTCTCGCGTACGTGGAGTTATGAGACTCACGCGCACGATCGCGAGGCCAAATCCCGCGCCCGAGCAAGCCACGCAGGAGGTCGGCCGGGGCCCGGGTCGGCGGAGGAAGTCGGTGGGGCCCACATCCGGTGGCAGCGCCGGCGGCCGTGTGGGAAGTGGGTGCATCGACTTCTCATGCGGCCGCTGCACTGCTTTCTCTCGACGCCGCTTGGCCGGGAGTCGGGGCGGGCGGCTTTTGGGTGTGGGGCGGGTGGGTGTGCCTCGGGGGGTGGCGTCATGGTGAGCGGGGCGTGGGGGGCGCGTGCGAAGATGGCAGGGCTGGTGGAAGCGATCTCCGGACGGTTCTCTGGCCATGGTGAACGAGAACGAGCCGCGCACGGGGGAGCCGCGGCAGGACGCCCTGCTGATGGTCCCGATCGCGACGGCGCTGATCGAGGCCGACGGGCGGATCCTGCACTGGAGCGGCGACGCCGAGGCACTGCTCGGTTACACCGCGGCCGAGGCGCTCGGTGCGAAGGCCGCGCAGCTGCTGACCTCGGACGAGGAGCGGCCCGAGGTGCTGGAGCTGTTCCAGCAGATCCTGGACGGGCGGCCGTGGTCCGGGGTGTTCCCGGTGCGGCACCGGGACGGGCACCCCGTGAACCTGGAGTTCCGCACGCACCCCATCGCCGGCCCCGGCGGGCGCCCGCTGGTGCTGGCCGTCGCCTCCGACGTGACGACGCTGCGCCGGATCCAGGGGGATCTGGCGGTCCTCGACGGTTTCTTCACGCAGTCCCCGGTCGGCATGGGCGTCTTCGACACCGACCTGCGGTTCGTCCGCCTCAACGAGGCGCTGGCGCGGGTCAACGGCCTGTCGGTCGGGGCGCACGTGGGCCACCGGCTCACCGAGCTGCTGCCCGGGATCAACGGCGCCGAGGCGGAGGCGGTGATGCGCCGGGTGCTGGAGACGGGCACGCCGGTGGTGGACACCCGCTCGCACGGCCGCACGCCGGGCGATCCGCAGCACGACCACGCGTGGTCCGCCTCGTACTTCCGGCTGGAGGAGCCGGGCGGGCGGGTGCTCGGGGTCAGCTCGACCGTCATCGACATCAGCAAGCAGTTCCACGCCGACGCCCGCGCCGCCCGCGCCCAGGAGCGGCTCGCCCTGATCGTCGACGCGACGGCGTCCATCGGCACCACGCTCGACCTGCGGCAGACCGCCCGCGAGCTGGCCGACGCCATGGTGCCCAGGGTGGCCGACATCAGCGGGGTGTTCGCCCTGGAGGCGCTGGTCGCCGGACGCAACGTCGAGCCGCCCGACCGGCACGCCCCGCTGCTGGTGCGCCGCCTGGCCCTCGCCTCCACCGACCCGCTGTACCCGGCGGAGGCGCTGCCCGTCGACGCGGTGTACGAGATCCCGGCCGACTCCCCGTACGCGCGGGCCCTCGCCACCGGGCGGACGGTCGTCGTGCCGTCCTGGGAGCTGCCGCTGCTCAGCGAGGGCATCACCGAGAGCCGCCGACAGGCCGCCCTCGGCGACCGGCCGCGCTCGGTGCGGATCACCCCGCTGGTGGCGCGCGGCACGACGCTCGGCATGATCGTGTACTCGCGGCGCGGCGCCCGGGAGTCGTTCGCTGAGGCGGACATCACCCTCGGTGACGAGCTCGCCTCGCGCGCCGCCGTCGCGATCGACAACGCCCGGCTGTACCTGCGCCAGCACCAGACCGTCCTCGCGCGCCAGCAGGCGCTGCGCGAGGCGAAGGCCGCGCAGGAGCGGCTGGCGCTGGTCAACGTGGCCTCCACCCGGATCGGCACCACGCTGGAAATCGACCGCACCGCCCAGGAGTTGGCCGAGGTGGCGACGCCAAGGCTGGCCGACACGGTGGTCGTCGAGGTGCTGGACGAGCTCGTGCGCGGCGAGCGCGAGGCCCGCCCCTCGGCGGACGGCTCCGCACTGCTGCGGCGGATGGCCTTCCACTCCGTGCACGGCTCCACCCTGCGCCCGATCGAACGCACCGGCGGCGTGCAGCGCTTCCCGCCCGGCTCGCCGTACGCGTGGTCGCTGGCGAACCGCAAGCCCGTCCTGGTGCCGCGGATGGACGCCGAGGGGCTGGCCTGGTTCGCCGACGACCCGGTGCGCACGGCGGCGGTGCGGGAGCAGAACGTCCGCTCGTTCATGGTCGTCCCGCTGATCGCGCGCGGCACTCCGGTCGGCGTCGCGGGTTTCTACCGCACCATCGTCGAGCGGCCGTACGAGGACGACGACCTCGCGCTGGCCGGGGAGTTGGCGGTGCGGGCGGCCGTGTCCATCGACAACGCGCTGCTGTTCACCCGCGAACGCGACGCCGCCGCGGCCCGCCAGCGCGCGCTCGACGAGGCGTGGGCCGCGCAGCAACGGCTGTCGCTGCTCAACGAGGCCAGCAACCGCATCGGCACCACGCTCGATCTGCACCGCACCGCACGGGAGTTGGTGGAGGTCGTGATCCCGCGCTTCGCCGACTTCGTCACCGTCGACCTGCGCGACGCCGTGCTCGGCGGCGAGGAACCCGGGCCCGTCCCCTCCGACGGCCCGGTGCTGATGCGGGCCGTCGCGATCGGCGAGGTCGGTCCCTCCGGCACGCTGACGAGCGCCGCCGACTCGATCGGCGAGACCTCGCAGTCCGCCGCGCTGTACGCCGAGAGCCTGCGCAGCGGGCGCTCGATCCTGGTCTCCGAGGTCACCGAGGACGACCTGCGCCGGATCGTCGCCTCGCCCGACCGGGTCGAGCCCGGGCTGGCGGCGGGAGTGCACTCGTACCTGATGGTACCGCTGGTGGCGCGCGGACTCGTGCTGGGCGGCGCCGAGTTCGTGCGCATGGCGAACGCGGTGCCCTTCGGTCCGGCCGACCAGTCGCTCGCCGAGGAGCTGGCCGCGCGCACCGCGCTCGCGATCGACAACGGACGCCTCTACCGGCGCGAGCGGGACACCGCCCTCACCCTCCAACGCAGCCTGCTGCCGCAGGAGATCCACCGCACCCTCGGCCTCGACATCGCCTACCGCTACCTGCCGAGCAGCGTGGTCAGCGAGGTCGGCGGCGACTGGTTCGACGTCGTGCCGCTGCCCTCGGGGCGGGTCGCGCTGATCGTCGGCGACGTGATGGGCCACGGCATCAGGGCCGCCGCCACCATGGGCCAACTCCGCACCGTCGCCCGGACGTTGATCACCCTCGACCTCGACCCGGCGCGCGTCCTGCACCGGCTCGACGAGGCCACCATCGCACTCGGCGACGGGCAGTTCGCCACGTGCGTGTGCGTCGTCTACGACCCCGTCGACCGCCACTGCACCGCCGCCTGCGCCGGGCACCTGCCACCGGTCGTCGCCGACCCGCACGGGCAGGCACGGACGGTCGAACTGCCGCCCGGCGCACCGCTCGGCGTCGGCGGAGTCCCCTTCGAGAGCGTCGAGTTCACCCTCCCCGAGGAGGCCATCATCGCGCTCTACACCGACGGACTCGTCGAGCGCCGCGGCCGTGACCTCGACGAGGGCCTGCAACTGCTCTGCCGCACGATCGCCGACCGGCGCCGCTCGCTGGAGCAGACCTGCGACGCCGTCCTCGCCGAACTCACCGGCCGCACCGCCGAGGACGACATCGCCGTCATCATGGCCCAGGTCCGCCCGGTCGGCGCCGACCGGATCGCGACCCTGCCGCTCACCGGCGACCACGCGATGGTCGCGCACTCCCGCCGCTTCACCCGCGCGACGCTCACCGACTGGGGGCTCGACGCCCTCGCCGACTGGGCCGAGCTGCTCACCAGCGAACTCATCACCAACGCCCTCGTCCACGCCGGATCCCCCACCCAGCTGCGGCTGTTCTGCAACCGGCTGCTCACCGTCGAGGTCGCCGACCAGGAGGGCGAGGCCCCGCGGATGCGGCCCGCCCGGGCCGAGGACGAGGGCGGGCGCGGCATGCACCTCGTCAACGAGCTCGCCCACCGCTGGGGCAGCCGGCGCACCAGGGACGGCAAGGTGGTCTGGTTCGAGCTGGAGCTGCCGCCCGGCACGTCGAGTGCGCCCTGAGCCGCGTCCGAGCTGCGCCGACAACGGCCGGTTGTCGGCGCCGCGTCGCGGTTGTTGGCCCGGCGCGGCACCCGCCCGGTTGTCTGGTGGCACGGCGGGACAGCCCCACCGGAGGACACCAGAGGAGCCACCGTGAACCAGCAGCTCGACGCCCGCACCGTCGTCACCGCCTACGTCACCGCGATCGCCGGGGGCGACCTGGACACCGCGATCGCGTACTTCGCCGACGACGCCACCTGGGAGTACCCGGGCACCCTCCCCCTCTCGCGGGTCTGGCGCGGCAAGGACGCCATCCTCGACGACTTCCTCGGCAGCGTCCGGACCCTGTTCGCCCCGGACACCCCGCTGGAGGTGGCCCTGACCCAGGTCCTCGCGGACGGCCCGAAGGCCGTCGCCGAGTGGACCGCCAAGGGGACGGCCGCGAACGGCAGCGCGTACGAGAACCACTGCGCAGCCGTCTTCACGGTCGAGAACGGGCTGATCACCGCCGTCCGCGAGTACCTCGACACCGACCACGTGGCGCGGACGCTCTTCGCCTGAGTGACGTTCAGGCATTCAGGCCGGCAGGAGCAGGTTGACGTCACCGAACTCGTGCCAGAGGTACCCGGTCCGGACGGCCTCGCGGTAGCAGTGCGCGAGGAGCGGGAGCCCGGCGACGGCGGCCAGCAGCCGGAGGTGGGAGGCGCGGGGCTCGTGCCAGCCGGTCAGCAGGCCGTCGACGGCACGGACTCCGCGTTCGGGGGTCACCACCAACTCCGTCCAGCCGTCGGCCTCGTGGACAGTCCCGTCCGGATCGGCGGCGGACTCCAGCGCCCGCACCACCGTCGTGCCGACGGCGATCACCCGGCCGCCGCCCGCCCGGACGTGCCCCACCAGGCGGGCCGTCGCCGCCGGGACGTGGAACCGCTCCGCGTACGGCGCCTCGTGCGCCTCCGGGGACGCGACGCCGGTGTGCAGGGTGATCGGTGCGAGCAGCACCCCGTGCCCGGCCAGGCGGGCTACCACCTCCGTAGTGAACGGGCGTGCGGCGCTGGGCATTTCGCTGCTGCCGGGGATGGTCGCGAACGCCGTCTGGTAGGCCTCCATCGGCCAGTCGCGATCCACGTAGCCGTACCGGATCGCGCGGCCGTGGAGCGACAGGTACGGCAACAGCGCAGCGGGGAGGTCGAGTTCGGCGTACCAGAGACGCGCAGTGAACGGGACGGTGAGCACGGCGGCGCCGCCCGCGGGCAGTCCGAGGCGCAGTCCCGGGCGGGCCGGGCTGTCCTCGGGCGGGTAGTACTCCGCCGCCCGCCCGGGGACGACGCGGCGCAACTCCACCAGGAACGCGCCGCGTTGGTCCGTCTGGGCGGAGGACAGGTGCAGCGCGACCGGAGTGCCGTCGGGCAGCCGGGCGGGCAGCGCCGCCGGGATCGTCGCGGAGTTGTTGACCACCAGCAGGTCACCGGGGCGCAGCACCGCGGGCAGGTCGGTGAAGCGGTGGTGCTCGACCGTGCCGCGGTCGCGCCGGCCGACCAGCATCCGGACGCCGTCGCGCGCCCGGCCGCGGGCCTCCGCCGGTGCGCGGGCGGAGAGTTCGGGCGGGACGGTGAAGTCGGGCCCGAGGTCCGTGAGGACGGTCATCGTCCACCCCGGGTCGTCGTGGGGGTGGCCGCGAGGTCCGCCGCCAGGTCCGCCGCGACGTACCGGCCGGAGGGGGTGCGGTCGCGGAGCAGGGCGAGCAGGACGGGGGCGACCTCCTCGGGCAGCGGCTCGCCCGAGATGTCCTCACCGGGGCTCGCGGCCTGGAGCATCGACGTCCGCATGCTGCCCGGGTCGACCGCCCAGACCCGCAACTCCGGTTCCTCGCGGGCGAGTACGGCGGTGGCGAGGTCGAGCGCGGCCTTGCTCGCGCCGTAGCCGCCCCAGCCGACGTACGGCACGACGGCCGCGTCGGAACTGATGTTCAGCACGGCGCCGGCATGGGCGCGCAGCTGCGGCAGGACGAGCTGGGTGAGCGCGATCGGGGCGAGGGCGTTGACCTCGAACGTCTCCAGGAGCCCCGGCAGCGGCACGTCGGCGAGCCGGGGCAGCGGTTCGGCGCCGGAGTCGTCGGTGCCGTTGAGGGTGCCGGCGTTGTTGACCAGGAGGCTCGCGCCGCCGAGCCCGGCGGCCGCCTCGGCGAGGCGGGCACGGTGGTCGTCGTCCACGATCGTGCCGGGCAGCGCGACGTCCGGGGTGACAGCGCCCAGCCGCGCCTCGGCGGCGGCGAGTCCGGCGGCGCCACGAGCGGTGATCACCAGCTGCCACCCGTCGGCGGCGAGCGCCTCGGCGAGGGCCAGTCCGAGCCCGCGGGAGGCACCGGTGACGAGGGCGACGCGCGTGGGGGCGGTGGGCCGGCGCCGGCTCGCCCCGACGTACTCGTTTGTCTGGTTTGCCGTGTGGGGGGCCCGCCGCAGGGCGGGGGGCGCGGCGGCCCGGCGCGGGCCGGTCG
>NZ_JBFBDY010000159.1:0-13603 GCF_040683475.1 Kitasatospora sp. NPDC093558
GGCGACGTCCGGGCGCGTCAGGCCCGGGCGCCGCAGGTCCGTCCGCAGGGCGGGCGCGCGGCGGCGGTCGACGGTGCCCGCGCGGCGAGGGACGCCAGGCCCGGACGGGACGGGCACCCCGTCCGGCCGGGCCGGGAGGCCGACCACGGCGGCGGCGCGGACCACGGCGACCTCGGTGACCACGGCGAGCGCGGCGATCACGGCGAGCGCGGCGACCGCGCGGACGGCCTCGGGTCCGACGAGCACTCCGCCGAGGCGCTCGCCCAGGCCCCCCGCTCGGCTCCACCGGTCCCCGCGGCGCGTGATCGCGCCGTAGGGTGAGTGGCGTGAATGACCGTTTGGTATGGATCGACTGTGAAATGACCGGCCTCGACCTCGACCGGGACGCCCTGGTCGAGGTCGCGGCGCTGGTGACGGACTCCGAGCTGAACATCCTCGGCGAGGGCGTCGACGTCATCATCCGCCCGCCCGCGGAGGCGCTGGCGAACATGCCCGAGGTGGTGCGCGCGATGCACACCTCCTCCGGGCTGCTCGACGAGCTCGAGCACGGGGTGACGCTCGCCGAGGCCGAGGAGCGGGTGCTCGCGTACGTGCGCCAGCACGTGCCGGAGGCCGGCAAGACGCCGCTGTGCGGGAACTCGGTGGCCACCGACCGCGGCTTCCTGGCCCGGGACATGCCCGCCCTGGAGCGCCACCTGCACTACCGGATCGTGGACGTCTCCTCGATCAAGGAGCTGTCCCGCCGCTGGTACCCGAAGGCGTACTACAACAGCCCGCAGAAGGGCGGCAACCACCGCGCGCTCGCCGACATCCGCGAGAGCATCGACGAACTGCGGTACTACCGCGAGGCGGTGTTCGTCCCCCAGCCCGGCCCGGACACCGACACCGCGCGCGCGATCGCCGAGAAGTACCAGGCCGCGACGGACTGACCCCAGCGCCGGCCGGTCCGGCGGGGGCCCGAGAGGGTGCCCGCGCACGCCCGGGCATAACCGTGGCGCGAGCACCCTCTCGGATCCTGTAGAGTTCTTCCTGTCGGAACGGGAACGCGAAGAGCGGGACCGGGCCGGACAGATGGTGGGTGTAGCTCAGTTGGTAGAGCACCTGGTTGTGGTCCAGGTGGCCGCGGGTTCGAGTCCCGTCACTCACCCCACGAGCCCGAGGGGCCGATCTCTTCAAGAGGTCGGCCCCTCGGGCGTTTTCGCGTTCCCTCATATCGCGCCCGAGCAGCGCTCGTCGCGGCCGGGCCTGTCGCCGGAAGCTACCGAGCAGTAACATCGTCCGCATGACGACACCTTCGATCGGCCAGATGCTCGACGCCACCGTCCCGATGGCGCGCACCCTCAAGCTCGAGTACCTGGAGACCACCCCGGAGCGCGCCGTGCTCCGGCTGCCGGACCAGCCCGAGTACCACAACCACGTCGGCGGGCCGCACGCCGGCGCGATGTTCACCCTCGCCGAGTCCGCGAGCGGCTGCATCGTCCTCGCCGCCTTCGGCGACCAGCTCTCGCGCGCCGTGCCGCTCGCCGTCAACGCCGAGATCGCGTACAAGAAGCTCGCGATGGGCGAGGTCACCGCGACCGCCGTGCTGGGCCGCCCGGCCGCCGACATCGTCGCCGAGCTGGACGCGGGCGAGCGCCCGGAGTTCCCCGTCACCGTCGAGATCACCCGCGCCGACGGCGCCGTCACCGGTGTGATGACGGTCACTTGGACCCTGCGTCCCAACTCCTGACCGCCGCGCGGTCCGTGGCCCCGGGACGGCGCTCCCGGGGTCGCGTGCGCGATGACTGTCCGTGACGGCCGGCGTGACCTCACGGCCCGTCCGCTCGTTCTCAATTCACATGCGAGCCAATCACGCCACCAGGCACCAGGAACCCGACCCCCGCGTCGTCACCGGCGCCCGGCGCTCGGCCGGCCGGCGGCTCCCCCGCCCCCGCGCCGTCGCGGCCGGCGGAGCACTGCTCGCACAGCTCTGGGGCGTCGGCGCCACCGGCGCGTACGCGGCGACCGGCGACCCGCTGCCCACCCCCACCGAGGCCACCGTCCGGCGGGCCCTCCACGGCGCGGCGGGGCAGCACGACAGGGAGTCCGCCGAACACACCGGCACCGCCGCGCGGACGCCCGCCGCGAACTCCCCCGGACTGGTCGGCGAACTCACCGGCACCACCGGGGCCCTCGGCGGCGGCCTGCAGGAAAGCATCCGGGCCGGCGGCCTGCCCCTCCCCGGGCAACGGGCCGCCGTACCCGACGCCTTCGCCCTGGCGTCCGGCCTCCTCGGCACGGTGCCCGCCCAGGGCCGGTCCCCCGAGACCCACACGCCGCGCGAGGGCGAACCCTCCGGACCAGCGGCCGCCACCGGTGAACACGGCGGAACGCGGTCGGCCCACCCCGCCGGCGCCGCATCGGCGGTACGGAAGGCCGAACCGACCGCCGCCGCAACCGTGCCCGCCGCACCGTCAGGCGAACCCTCCGGCCCCACCGCCCCCGACGCCACGGCCGGTACCGGGCACGCCGCACAGACGTCCACGTCTCCGTCGCCCGCCGCCCCGGGGAGCCCCGCGACCATCGCACTCGCCGACACGGCCACCGTGACCACCGCCAAGGAGGCCTCCGGCACGGCCACCGCCGTCCTCGCCCCGATCGCCGCAGGGCTCCTGCTGACGGGGGCGGCGATGTGGAAGCACCGCGGACTCCCCCGGGGGCACTGAGCGGACGGGGTCCCGCGCCGGGGGATGGAGTTCACGACCGGGGCCAGGTGGGGTGGGCACTGGGCCGAGGCCGCGGAGCAAGCGCATGGGAGAGGGTGCCGCGGACCGGACATGGCGGCGCGTGCGCGGCGAGTTGGGCTCGGACGGACGCGACGGACAAGCGCGCCGTCGCGGGGGACATCAGCGGGAGAGGCCCGCCGCTCTGGCGTCCGTCACGACGGCGGCTCCGGCGGTGAACGCGACCAGGAGGCGGACGTCGCGCACGGCTCACACGCGTCCCTCAGCGGAAGACGCCCGCCGGTGGCACCGGGGACGGGACGGCCGTGGCGTCCGTCACGACGGCGGCTCCGGCGGTGAACGCGGCCAAGGGCTGGCCGTGTTCGACGCGGGCCAGGGCGGAGTCGGTGGCCACGCGGCGGGTGAGGTCGGCGATCGGGAGGGGGGTGTGGGCCGCGGCCAGGATGAGGTTGCCGAAGCGCTTGCCGCGCAGGACCGCGGGATCGGCGACGAGGCACAGTTCGGGGAAGACCGCGCCCACCGTGGCGACCTGGGAACGCGCGAACGGGAGGGCGGAGCCGTCGGCCAGGTTCGCCGCGTACCAGCCGCCGGGGGCGAGGGCCCGGGAGGCGAGCGTCGCGAACTCGACGGTGGTGCAGTGGGCCGGGGTGCGGGCGCCGGAGAACACGTCGGTGATCACCAGGTCGACGCTGTCCTCCGGGGTGCGCTCCAGCACGCCGCGGGCGTCGGCGCCGCGGACCTTGATCTGCCAGCCGCGCTCCAGCGGCAGTTCGGCGCGGACCAGCTCGGTGAGCTCGGTGTCGATCTCGGCGACCTGCTGCCGGGAGCGCGGGCGGGTCGCCGCGACGTAGCGGGCGAGGGTGAGGGCGCCGCCGCCGAGGTGCAGGACGGTGAGCGGGCGCCCGGGCGGGGCGACGAGGTCTATCAGGTGGCCGAGCCGGCGCTGGTACTCGAAGCCGAGGTGGGTCGGGTCGGCGAGGTCGACCATCGACTGCGGGGCGCCGTCGATCAGCAGGGACCACGCGGCGGGGCGGTCCCGGTCCGGCCGGAGCTCGGCCAGGCCCGAGCCGACGGGACGGGTGAGCGGGCCCTGGGCGTGTATGCGCCCGCCCGGTCCGGTGACGTCGGGCTGCGGCTGCGCCGTCGCGCGGCCCCGGTCGGTGCCGCGCGCGGCCCTGCTGCTTCGTCCCATGACAGCCATTATCGGCGCAGGTCGATGGGATCACTCGAACTGGAGAACGCCCGCGGGCGTGCTGGGTGGATCCGGCCGGAAGAACGGACCGAGGGCCCGGCGGGATCCGCACGGCACGCCCGCTAGAACGGGCCGAGGCCGCCGGCGGTCAGCGTGCAGGCGGCCTCGCAGAGGGCGGAGCGGAGCACCCAGGCGTCGGTGGGGCGGGTGCTGCCGTCGGCCGCGGTGGCCGGGGGCATCACCCAGCGCGGGTCCGTCACGGGCAGCAGCAGGGCGCCGGGCGTGCACGAGCTGCCGGGCAGGTGCCAGGTGTCACAGGTGCCGGCCGGGACGTAGAAGGAGACGGTGCTGCCGTTGCGGCTCTGCAGGACGGCCCCGCAGGCGCGGCGCAGCCGCAGGATGTCCACCGCCTCCAGGCCGTGCCGGAGGGCGACCGTCACGGTGTCGTAGCCGGGGAGGACGGTACCCCCGTCGACGCCCCTGCGTCGGCCGGGGCTCCGGCCACCGCAGGGGGCGCGGCCGCCGTCGACCGGCCCGCGGCCCGGAATCCGGTCGTCGGCGGGATCGGGGAGCAGGGCGGGGACGGCGCCGGCGAGCACACCTCCGACGGCAGGTCGGTGCTGCGGCAGTCCGGTGGCCATCATGGGCCCTCCTGTCACCTCGTCGGGTCGGAAGCCGGGCCGCCGGGAGGCCCCGGGGGTCCGGGGAGGTGGGGGCCGCCGGAGCGGGCGACGGGGCCGGGGCGGCGGCCTGGGTTCCACGTACCAGGACAACGCCGGAACCTCGTCCCAGGCCACGGGGCGCCTTACAGCAAGGCATGGCATTTCATGGCAGATCTCGGCAACTACGCCCGTTTTATACCTGATTGACCATACATCGGATGAGAACGCGCTGTATCCGGTCAGTGACGCCCGGTACTGTCGGTGGCGGGCCGCGGTGATCCGTCCGGAGCACCCGGACACCACCCCCCGCACCTCCACGGAGCGCACCATGGCAGCCACCCCACCGGCCGAGCCGACCCGCCCGTCACCCAACACCGTGATGCGCGCACTGCGCGGCGACCGCTCACCCGGCGAGTTCGCCACCGCCGTGCGCCGCGCCGCCCGCGAGATCGGGGAGCACGTGTCCTGCGACGCCCGCTACGTCGGACGGGTCGAGTCCGGCGAGATCCGCTGTCCCAACTACGCCTACGAGCGCGTGTTCCGGCACATGTGGCCGAGCCGCTCGCTCGCCGACCTCGGCTTCTCCCCCAGGACCTCTGTCCGCCGCCGCTCAGCGGACAGCGCCGGGGGCGCCGCGCCACCCCCGCTCCATCCGCCGTTCCCGACCCTGCCCGCCCCGCGCTCGCCACTCTCCACCCAACTCCCGTACGCTGCCTCGCCGTACGCGGATCCGCCCGCCCCGGACGGCCCCCCGTGGCCGCGCTCGGCGGCGGCGGCCCGAGGGCCCGCCGGACCGCACTTTCTCGACGAGGAGAACGACGACGTGCGTCGCCGTACGTTCCTGACCGGCGGCTCCGCCGCCCTGGCCACCGCGATCGGATACGACCGGCCGGCCGCGGCCGCCACCCGCTCCGGCCCCGGCCCCGGCCCCGAAGCCCTGGTGCCCGGCCGCAGCGCCCCGGTGCCGCTGCGCAGGGTCGGCGCCGCCGAGGTGCTCGGCGTCGAACAGGCCGTCCGGGACATCCGGCTCGCCGACGACGTGCACGGCGGCGACACCCTGTTCGAGCTGGCCGGGCAGTCGCTGCGGACGGCCTACGTACTGCTCAACGAGGGCGAGTACAGCGCCGAGACGGAGCGCAGGCTCCAGGCCGGGGCCGGCGAACTCGCCATCTCCGTCGGCTGGTTGGCCCACGACTCGAACCGGCTCGCGGACGCCCGCTCGCTCTACGCCGAGGCGCTCGCCACCGCCCGGATGGCCGGCGACTCCGCCCTGGAGGCGCACGTCTTCTGCAACAGCGCCTTCCTCGCCCGGGACGCCGGCCGCCCCCGCGAGGCGCTGCGCGCCGCCCAGGCCGGGCAGGCCGCCGCCCGGCACCTGGACTCCGACCGGCTGCTCGCCCTGCTCGCCATGCGCGAGGCCGGCGGCTGGGCGCTCCTGCAGGACCGATCCGCCTGCGAGCGCGCGATCGCCCGCGCGTACACGCTGTTCGACCGCGGGCCGTGCGAGGCCGACCCGGAGTGGATGTCCTTCTTCGGCGAGGCCGAGATCGCCGGACTCCAGTCCCAGTGCTGGTCCGCGCTCGGCGACTGGGACCGGGCCAGCGAGCAGGCCGGGCTCGCCATAACGCTCCAGGAGCCGCACTTCGTCCGCAACCGGGTGCTGTACACCGCCGAGCTCGCCCACGACCGGCTCGGCCGGGGCGACCTCGCGGGCGCGGCGCACCACGGCTCGGCCGCCGTGGCCCTGTTCGCCGAGGTCCGCTCCGCCCGGATCCGGAGCATGCTCGCGCACACCGCCGAACGGCTGCGGCCGCACCGCTCGGTGGCCGAGGTCGACGGGTTCCTGGCCGCGTACGACCTGGCCGCCGCGGCCTGAGCCGGGTCGGCGGGCAGCTCAGGCGGACAGCTCAGGCGGACGGTCCGTCAGTGGCCGGTGGTCAGGCCCTCCAGGTGGGAGAGGTCGTTCCAGACCTCGACGGCGGGCGCGCCGTACTCCCAGGACAGGACGCACAGGGCCGCCGTGCCGAGCTTGAAGCGCTGGGCGAACTCGGGCGGCAGGCCCAGCCAGCGGGCGGTCAGGATCCGGAGCAGGTGCCCGTGGGCGAAGAGGACCACGTCCCGGTCGGCGCCGTGCATGACGGTGGTGTCCGCCTCCGGGACGCCGTGCTCGTCGTTGAGGTCGGCGAGGAAGGCGTCCACGCGGGCCGCGACCTCGGAGAGCTTCTCGCCGCCGGGCACGCCGTCGCGCCAGATCAGCCAGCCGGGGTGGTCGGTGGCGCGGATGTCGGTGCCGGTGCGGCCCTCGTACTGGCCGTAGTCCCATTCGAGCAGCTCGGGGCGGTCCACGGCGCGGTCGCCGAAGCCGGCCAGGGCGCAGGTCTCCTTGGCGCGGCCGAGCGGGCTGGTGTAGACGAGCGCGTCCGGCAGCCCGTTCCAGGGCGCCTTGGCCAGCCGGGCTCCGAGCGCCCGGGCCATCGCGCGGCCCTCCTCGGTGAGCGGGATGTCGGTGCGACCGGTGTGACGGCCGGTGGCGGACCACTCGGTCTCGCCGTGGCGGACCAGCACGATACGGGCGGGCATGGGGGGCTCCTCGCGACGGGGCGGCGGCAACGGTCGGTCTCACCCTTGAGCACCGGGCTCCATGATCCCTCACCCGGACGGTGGACACGACGCGGGTCGGACGGAGAGGCGGCGCGGGGACGGGGCAGCAGAGCGCGAGGGGAAGGCCGGAACCCCCACCCGAGTCGGTCCGCAGACGGAACAGGCCGGAACGGGGTGATCCCCGCCGGATTGTCGGACCCGGATGCGACACTGGGCCGCACCATGAACGTCTCGACGAACGCCCCCTCCCGCGGGCACTCTGAGCCGCTCGCCCATCGGCTCGCCGAACTGCGCGGTCCGGCGCCGCAGCGCAGTCTCAACGCCCGGTCGCTCGCCGCCCTGGCCGCCAATCCGGGCTGTCACCGCAGGGCCGTGCTGGACGCGGCCGGGGTCGACAAGACCGCGCTGGCCTCCCGGCTCGGCCGGCCCGCACCGTTCGGGCAGTCCCCGTTCGCGATCGCCCGAGGTGTGATCTTCGAGTCCCGGCTGAAGGCCGACGGCTACGCGGCGCTGCTGGAGCCGCTCCGTCGCCACCTCGGCGTCCCGCCGGACGGCGGCGCGCCGTTGGCGGTGCCGGACCTCCTGCAGCGCTCGGGCCCGGCCGTCCGCGCGGACCGCACGGCCGAGGCGCTCGCCGAGGCCGCCGCCGACCCGGAGGCCTGGACGCTGCTGGACCACCCGCTGCTGCGGCTCGACGTGGCCGGCAGCACGGCCTATCTGGAGCCGGACGCCGTCGTGGTGCACGGCGGGCGGTGCACGGTGGTCGAGATCAAGTCCTTCCCGGTGCTGGACGGCACCGCGGACCCGGCCAAGGTCGGTGCCGCCGCCCGCCAGGCCGCCGTGTACGTGCTGGCGCTCCAGCACGCGGCGGCCGCCCGGTCCGGCGCGGCGCTCACGCCGGACCCGTACGCCGAGCAGCGGCTGCCGGGCAGTCCCCGGCTGAGCGTGCTGCTGGTCTGCCCGAAGGACTTCGGCAACCGGCCGACCGCGGTCGCCGTCGACATCCGCCGCGAACTCGCCACCACCCGGCGCCAGTTGAGCCGGATGACCGGTATCGGTCGGCTGCTGGACGCGCTGCCGGAGGGCACCGCCTTCGACCTCGCGGTCGACGAGGAGGGCACCCCGGCCCGCTCGGCCGACGAACTGGCCGATTCGGTCGCGGCCGTGCCCGCCGCGTACAGCCCGGACTGCCTGTCGACCTGCGAGCTCGGCTTCCACTGCCGCGCCCAGGCCCGCTGCGGCGACCGGGTCGAGCAGCTGGGCCGGGGCGTGCGCGGCGAGCTGGGCAGCATCCGGACGGTGACGGAGGCACTGGCCGCCGCCACCGGCAGCGGCACGGACGAGGCGGCGGAACGGCTCGCCTACGCGGCCGCGCTGCGCGCGGAAGCCCTGGGGAAGTGACCGGAGACCAGTGACCGGATACCTGAGCAAGCGAATCACCGAGGGGCCATGAGCGGGCGCAGCGAGCTCATCATCGGAAGGCGCGCGTGGGCGAATGCCCCTGCCGAGCGGTGGGGGCACCTCCCAGCCGCCAAGGCTGGGGGAGAGGTGGGCGCATGAGCGAGCACAGCGAGCTCATCATCGGAAGGCGCGCGTGGGCGAATGCCCCTGCCGAGCGCAGCGAGGTGGGCGCATGAGCCTGCTGACCACCCTCGCCCGGCTGGAGGCCGTCCGCAGCGGGCGGGCCGAGCCTCTGGCCACCGTGCGCCACCGCCACCTGTCCGACCGCCCGATGGTGCTCGTCCCGCTGACCGCCGCCGGTGAGGCGGGCGCGCCGCTGGCCGTCCTGCTCGGCACCGACCGGGACGCGCCCCGGCTGCACCTGGTTCCGCAGCCGCTCAACCGCACGCTGCGCTTCGACTTCCTGGCCGAGCTGGCCGCCGACCTCCTGCCCTACCTGGAGTCCTTCGGGGCCGAGGTCGAGCAGATCGAGGGCTCCGAGAAGGACCCGGAGACCGGCGAGAAGACCCAGGTCTTCCGCGAGCTGTGCGCCGACGCGCCGCAGCTGGTCGTGCCGAACGGCGCGGGCGTGCACCACCTCGCCCTGATCGGCCGCTCGACGCGGTTCCGGCGCACGGTCGAGGACGACGAGCCGGGCCCGTACCCGGCGCCGGTGCGGGTGCCGCTGCTCGGCCGCTGGCTGACGCACGTCACCGACCGGGCCCAGGTGCCCGGCTCCAGCCTGCTGCTCCCGATGACCGGCCTGCTGGCCCGGCACTGGGCGACCGGCCAGAGCCACCTGGAGGACCAGCACCTCGCGGCCCGGCTGGCCTGGCACTTCCCGCCGGACGGCCGCAGCGGCGCCGAGGCGGCCGAGCTGGCCGAGTCCGCCCGGGACGAGCACGGGCAGCTGCTGCACCCGCCGGCCGGCCCGGCCACCGACCCGGCCTTCGACAGCGCCGTGCTCGGCCCGGCGATCGCCCGCTACGACGCCGCCGCCTCGGCGCTGCAGCACAGCACCGAACAGCGGGACGACGTCGCCGCCGCGCGCGCCCGCGAGGCCGTCCGGGAGGCCGTCGAGCAGCTGCGCGCTGCGCTGTCCTCCGTGCTGATGCCCACCTGGCACGACGTGTGGCGCGGCATCGACCTGCTGCGCACGCTGCCGCCGGCCGGGCACCTGGAGGAGCGCTGGACCGGCGACCGCTGGTCGTACACCGGCCACCGGGACCGGCTCGCGGCCGGCGAGCCGCCGCAGCCCCGGCAGGACGACGCGGTGACGGCCGCCCGCAAGCTCGCCCAGCGCGAGCGCGAGCAGGCCCGGCTGGACGTCCAGGAGGCGCTGGACGATCCGCTCGCGATGGCCGAACACCGGCTGGCGGGCGAGGCGTTCGCGGGCGTTGTGACGGACGTCGTCCCGGACTACGACACCTCCGGCCGCTCCCCCAAGCCGCGTCCGCTGGTCACCCTCAGGACCGACGACCGCCCGCACGCCGACCTCGGCCGGGAGGCGCACCGGGTGCACGGCCCGTCCGCGCAGAAGGCCGAGATCGTCGCGGTCGACCCGGCCGAGGGCACCCTCGCGCTGCGGATCCTGTCCGGGATGGGCCGCAAGAAGGAGCCCGAGCCGGGCAGCCTGCCCGAGCCCGGCGAGCCGGTGACGTTCACCCTCTTCGAGCTGACCGTCCGCCAGTCCGCGCCGCTGCCCGAGCCGGACGACACCCCGTGGACGCACGGCGGCCCGCCCGGTAGCGCGCCCGAAACCCCGCTTCCCGCAAGCGACTTCGACTGGGAGTGAGCCGTCAGATGAACACCGAGCAGGCCCCGGGTGCGGCCGCCGACGCCGCGGTGGCCCGGATCCTGGCGGCGACCGTCCACCCGTCGGTCGGCGCCCCACGCGGCGTGGTGGTGGACTCGCCGCCCGGCGCCGGCAAGTCGACGCTCGTGGTGCGCGCCGCCCGGGAGCTGGTCGAGTCGGGCGAGCGGCTGATGATCGTCGCCCAGACCAACGGTCAGGTGGACGACCTGGTCGGTCGGCTGGCGGAGAGGGCACCGGAGTTGACGATCGGCCGGCTGCACGCCGCCGACTCCCGGCCGGGCCCCGAGGTGCTGCGGCACTCCAACGTCACGCCGTCCGACAAGGTCGCGGACCTGGTCGAGCACGACGTCGTGATCTCCACCTCCGCCAAGTGGCAGTGGGTGCGGGCCGAGGCGCCGTGGCGGCACGCGATCGTCGACGAGGCGTACCAGATGCGCTCGGACGCGCTGCTCGCCGTGGCCCGGCTGTTCGAGCGGGCGCTGTTCGTCGGCGACCCGGGCCAGCTGGACCCGTTCACGGTGGTCGGGACCGAGCAGTGGGCGGGCCTGTCCTACGACCCGTCGAGCAGCGCCGTCGTGACGATGCTGGCGCACAACCCGCAGATCGAGCCGCACCGGCTGCCGGTCTCCTGGCGGCTGCCGGCCAGTGCGGCGCCGCTGATCTCGGACGCGTTCTACCCGTACACGCCGTTCCGCTCCGGCACCGGCCCGGACGACCGCCGACTGACCGCCGCCGTCCGCCCGGACGGCTCGGCGCTGGACGCGGCGATCGACCGGGCGGCCGAGCACGGCTGGGCGCTGCTGGAGCTGCCCGCCCGGCACACCGTGCGGACCGACCCGCAGGCGGTGGCGGCCGTCGCGGCGGCCGTCCGCCGGCTGCTGGAGCGCGGGCTGACCGCGCACTCCGAGCAGGGTGCGGCCCCGCTCACCGCGGACCGGATCGCGGTCGGCACGGCCCACCGGGACCAGGCGGCGGCCGTCCGCGCGGCCCTGCTCAAGGTGGGCGTCCCGGTGGACGGGACGGCCGGTCCGGCCGTGACCGTGGACACCGCGAACCGGCTGCAGGGCCGCGAGTACGACGTCACCGTCGTCCTGCACCCGCTCTCCGGGCGGCCCGACGCCACCGCCTTCCACCTGGAGACCGGCCGGCTCTGCGTGCTCGCCTCCCGCCACCGGCACGCGTGCATCGTGGTGGCCCGGGCCGGGATCGCCGAGCTGCTGGACGAGCACCCGTCCACCGAGCCGGTGCAGTTGGGCGTCTCGGTCAGGTTCCCGGACGGCTGGGAGGCGAACCACCAGGTGCTGCACCACCTGTCCGGGCACCGGGTGCGGCTGCGCTGAGCCCGGCCCGGGCGGGAGCGGTCAGTCCTCGGTCTCGCAGAGTGCGTACGCGGTGACGACGCCGTGGTCGGCGCGCGCCGACCAGGTGCCCGGGTCACCGGGGACGGGCGCGTTGACCAGGACGGTGTCGCCGGGGCCGGCGGGGGCGAAGGTGTAGCCGCCGCCGGTCAGGTGGCTGTGGGGCGGGCAGGTCGCGGTCGATCCGCCGCCGGGCCTGCTCGCGGTGCCGGTCACCACGACGGTGGTCTCGGCCGCGAAGGCGGGGGCCGCGGAAACGAGCGCGAGGGGCAGGACGAGGACCGGGAAGGCCTTTCGCACACGCATGGTTCTCCTTGAAGGGGTGCCGTAGGTCGACGAAGGGATCACCCGGCACAACGGCCCGCGCCCGGCGCCGATGCCTCCGCGCCGAAGGGACCACCCGAAGGTGTCCGGCGCGCGGCGGTCCGGGGTGCGCCGGGGGCGCGCACGGGGGAATAGCGCCCGCACGCGCACCGTTCCGTCATCGGCCGCCTCCGAGCGACAATGGACGACGGCCCCGACCGGGCGGCGCGGCCCCGGAGCAGCCGCCGTCCGTCCCTCACCGAGCACCCGGAGGTGTCCGTCCATGCCCGACTCCCACGCGATGGCGTCCGATTCCGGTGGTCCGTCCGCACCGGCCCGGCGGCTGCGTCCGGCGCAGCTGCTGTTCGAGCCGCAGGCGGCCGAGCCGGAGGCGGAACGCTTCTTCGACCTGGAGTCGATCGAGGACCCGGCGGAGCTGCTGCGCCGCTCGACCGAGCTGGCCCTGGCGTTCCGCGCCGCCGCCGAGCGGGCCACGGACTTCCAGGCGGTCGCCGCCGCGCAGCTCGCGGACCCGCGCCGCTTCGACGCGCTGGCGAAGGACGACATCGCGCAGCGGGCGGACTGGACCCCCGACTACGCCGCGAAGATGATCGAGTACGGCCGCGGCCTGCTCCAGCCGCGCCGCCACGAGGACTGAGCCGGAAGGCCGGATCGCGGCTCCGGAAAGTCGCCTCTGGCATATGCGCGGGGCGGAAGCGTACGCCGCTGCGCGCCGCCCTGTCCGGCGAACGCCCCTTTCCGCCCGGCCGCGCCCGCGCAGCGCGCACCCTGCTGTGCGTGGAGATGTGGACCTATCAGTCGGTGGAGTACGTCACGGTGGCCGGCGAGGCCTGGCTGGCCTCGGCGAGCGAGTACCCGCGCAGCATGCGCGCGCTGTGGGAGTCCCGCCCGTGGGCGCCCTCGGTGCTGCCCTGCGGGCGGGCGTTCGACGTGATCAGCATGCCGTCGCTGTTCGGCCGCCGGGTGCTGGACGAGCTGTGGGCCTCCGGGCCCGGCTGCGGGCCGGTCGCGGCCTACCGGGGGCGGACCCTGCTGTTCGTCCAGCCGGGCGCCGCACCCCGGCTGCGCCGGCTGCTGGCCTGGGAGGAGTGGGCCCGGGACGTGCCGCCGCTGCTCTGCCACGGCAAGGGCGACACGGTGACGGTGCCGCCCGTGCAGCGGATGGTGCACGGCCCGGACTCCCCCGGACTGGGCGCCGGCCGGTGGATCGTCGCGCCGGAGGACCGGGAGCCGTGGCTGCCGGGCGCCTCGGTGGTGCTGTGGGCGTGCGTCCGGGCCTCGCGCGAGCCGGTCGCGGCCGGCGCCGCCGGAATGGCGGTGACCGGGGGGTGAACAGTGCGCGACCGGTATTCGATTTTGGCCCGGGCCGGGGCCGCTGCTAGAGTCTTCTCTGTCAGCAGGCGCCGCTAGCTCAGTTGGTTAGAGCAGCTGACTCTTAATCAGCGGGTCCGGGGTTCGAGTCCCTGGCGGCGCACAGACAGCCGGAA
>NZ_JBFBDY010000160.1:0-13270 GCF_040683475.1 Kitasatospora sp. NPDC093558
GTGCGCGGCCCGTCGCCGTGCGTCACGGCTCCTGGGGCAGCAGCAGCCAGAGCGCCAGGTAGATCAGGAACTGCGGGCCGGGCAGCAGGCAGGAGGCCAGGAAGATCAGCCGGACCGTCCAGGCCGACAGGCCGAAGCGCTCGGCGATCCCGGCGCAGACGCCGGCGATGACGCGGTGGTGACGGGGACGGGCGAGGCGCGGGCTCATGGTGCTCTCCGTGGGGTCGTACCCGGTCCGGCCTCTCCGGCGGGCGTACTTCCATGCTCCGCCGCCGCCCCGCCCGGATCCTCCGCCCACGAGCCGATTCGCCCGGCGCCCGTCTCACCGGCGAGGCGTACCCGCACCTCGGGGCTCCCTCGGGGTCCACCCCGAGGGAAACCTCGTTGCGGCGGGCAGGCCCCCGCCATAGCCTCTCCGTCAACACGTCGAGGGAGACGAGTACCTCCGGACCACCGCGGGCCGAGAGAGCCGCCGGCAGCTGTGAAGGCGGCCCCGCGCCCGGAGCGAAGACACTCCTGAGTGCGGGGAGGAAATGCCCCGCCGGCCGGCCCCCGTCACCGGGCCGCCACGAGGCCGCCGCCCTCCGTCCGGGCGGTGGCGAAAGTGCGGTGGCACCGCGAGTCGCCCTTCTCGCCCGCACTCCGAAGGGATCACGACGACGCCCCTGGAGGGCCCGCGATGATCCACCCGACGAACCGCGTCCTGGCCGCCCGACTACCCGGCCACGTCGGCGAGACCGTCGAGGTCGCCGGCTGGCTGCACCGCCGCCGCGCGCTCAAGTCCGTCACCTTCCTGGTGCTCCGCGACCGCTCGGGCCTCGCCCAGGCGGTCATCAGGGGCACCGGGCCCGACCTGCCGGAGGAGACCGTCCTGCGGGTGCGCGGCACGGTCACCGCCAACCCGCAGGCGCCGAACGGCGTCGAGCTCACCTCGCCGAGCGTCGAGCCCCTCTCCGGGCCTGCCGAGCCGCCGCCGTTCAGCCTCTTCCGGCCCACCGTCGAGGCCTCGCTGCCGGTCGTCCTGGACGGCGCGCCGGTCACGCTGCGCCACCCGCGGCTGGCCGCGCCGCACCGGATCTCGGCGGCCTCCGTCGCCGGGTTCCGCGGCACGCTGGACGGGCTGGGCTTCACCGAGGTCCACACCCCGAAGGTGGTGTCCTCGGCGACCGAATCGGGGGCGGAGGTCTTCGCGCTCGACTGGTTCGGGCGCCCGGCCTACCTGGCGCAGTCGCCGCAGTTCTTCAAGCAGGCGATGGTCGGCGTGTTCGAGCGGGTCTACGAGACCGGGCCGGTGTTCCGGGCCGAACCGCACGACACCGCACGGCACTTGGCGCAGTACACCAGCCTCGACGCGGAGCTCGGCTTCATCGCCGACCACCGGGAGGTGATGGCCGTCCTGCGGGAGGTGCTCGCCGGGATGGTCGCGTCGGTGGCCGCCCGGGCCGGCGCGGCCGTCGACCTGCTGGGGGTCGAACTGCCCGTCGTCCCGGCGGAGATCCCGCAGATCCACTTCGCCGACGCGATGCGGCTGCTCGGCGCCGACGAGCCGGACCTCTCCCCGGCGCACGAGCGGTGGCTCGGCGAGTGGGCGCTGCGCGAGCACGGCAGCGAGTTCCTGTTCGTGGTCGGCTACCCGATGCGCAAGCGGCCGTTCTACACCCACCCGGAGCCCGGCCGGCCGGAGTACTCCAACAGCTTCGACCTGCTCTTCCGCGGGCTCGAACTGGTCACCGGCGGTCAGCGCCTGCACCGCCACGAGGACTACCTCGCGGCCCTGGCCGCCCGCGGCGAGCCCGTCGAACCGTACGCCGGGTACCTGCGCTCGTTCGCCCACGGGATGCCCCCGCACGGCGGGTTCGCCCTGGGCCTCGAACGCTGGACGGCCCGGCTCACGCGGGCCGACAACGTCCGCCGGGCGACGCTCTTCCCCCGCGACCTGCACCGGTTGACGCCCTGATGCCGCCGGGGTGGGGCACCGCGCGAAAGCGGTGCCCCACCCCGGCGGGGGCGCCGGATGGCGTCAGCCCGCCTGCGGGGGCTGCTGGGGCCGGGCGTAGGGGTTGTCGGCGACCGGCTGGGACGGCTGCGGGGCCGGGGCGGGCTGGGCCGGCGGGGCGACGGGGGAGGACTGGACCGGCTGGGCGTTCGGGTTGTACGGCGCGTTCGGGTCGTACGCCGCCGGATCCGCCGGCTGGGCCGGCTGCGCCGCCGCCGGGGTGGCGCCGCGGTTGGCCATCGCCTTCACGGAGTTGGCGATCAGCAGGACCGGCAGGATGAAGGCCTGGAAGAAGATCCGGTACGTGCCGCCCTCGAAGACGAATCCCAGGTAGTACGCGTAGCCGGCGAATCCGAGGCCGAAGATGATGTTGACGGCCCGCCAACCGGCCTTCAGGCCGCCGACGTTGATGATGCCCGTGATCACCATGGCGATGCCGCTGATGGCCAGCAGGACGACGTACCAGGAGAACAGGGGCTGGTTGCTGAAGTCGAGGTTGTTCAACGCGGATTCCTGTGAGGTGGAAAGCAAGAACGGTTAACCGTTGGGGACGAGAGCGCACGGTACTGGAGGCTGCCGACATCCGTCGCGGGCTTTTCATCACGGAGTTGTTGCGTTCCGCCGGATTCTCCCTGAGAGGGTGGGGAAATGACTGATTATGAGGTGCTGAGGGTCTTTTGCGGGCCCGGCGGGGAATGCGGGAACGCGCTCGGCGTCGTGCGGGACGGTGCGTCCGTGCCGAGGCGGGCCGAGCGGCAGGCCGTGGCCCGGGAGCTCGGGTTCAGCGAGACGGTCTTCGTCGACGATCCGGTGCGGGGCGTGATCGACATCTACACGCCGACGCTCCGGCTGCCGTTCGCCGGGCATCCGTGCGTCGGGACCGGCTGGCTGCTCGGGGTGGAGCGTCTCGTCACGCCCGCCGGCGAGGTGGGCGTCCGGTGGGCGGACGGGCTGACGCTGATCGAGGCGCGGGCCGACTGGGCGCCGCCGCGCACGCTGCGGCAGTACGGGTCGGCGGCCGAGGTGGACGCGCTGGAGGTGCCGCCGCCGGGCGAGTGGGTCTATGCGTGGGCGTGGCAGGACGAGGCCACCGGGACGGTCCGGGCGCGGGGCTTCCCCGGGCGCGGCGACGGGATCGACGAGGACGAGGCAACGGGCGCGGCGGCGCTGCTGCTGACCGCGCGGCTCGGGCGGGCGCTGACCGTCACGCAGGGGCGGGGCTCGCGGATCGTGACGGCGCCGCGCGGGGGCGGGCTGATCGAGGTCGGCGGCCTGGTGCTCAGGGAGTCGGCTCGGCCGACGCCCGGGCGGCGGGGACCTGAGTGATCGCGGCGGTGACCGGTGGGCCCACCAGGGTGGTCACCTTCGAAGCCTTCGACACCTTCGACATCGTCGACGGCTTCGACGCCTTGGGGGCCGCCGGGGCCGTCGGCGCCGCCGAGGTCTCCTCGGGCTTCCGGGCCCGGGGCCGCCGCTCCCGCACCAGCCGCCGCAGCGCCGGGACGAGGGCGACGTGGGTGGCGGCGACGCCGATCACGGCGAGCAGTATGTGGTCGACGTTGAGGACGTGCCCGGGCGTCCAGGAGGAGAGGAACTCCAGCCCGGTGGCCAGCAGTGCGGAGACTCCGGTGGTGCGCAGGAAGGACGGCAGCCATGGGGCCCGCGGCCGGCCGCCGGCCAGCGGGAGCAGCACGCCGAGCGGGGCCAGCAGGACGAGCTCGCCGACCACCTGCCAGAACGAGGAGGAGCGCAGCGAGGCCAGCGGCGTGAGGTTGGCGTCGTAGACCCAGGCCACCGGCAGGGGTCTGAGCACCACCAGCCACAGGACCAGCGACAGGTGGAGGGCGAGGCCCGCCAGCCCGACCCGTCGCAGGGGACGGTGGACGGCCGCCGCAGGCCCGGTGTCGGTCCGTACGCCGGAACTCTCGTCGCGTGTCCTGGTGCCATCTCGCTGCACGGTGGGGAGGACGTGAGCCGGTGGCGCGGCGGTTCCACGCCGGGCGTGAACATTCCGACACGCGCCCCGATCCGCCCCGAGTGCCCCGATCCGTCCCCGGCCGATGCCCGGGTACGCGAAGGACACGCCCGGCGAAAAGCCGGCGGGACCCGTCACTTGCAGGCGTTCGCGCCCGCCGTCGGCACCGCGCTGAACGCGCTGTCCGGCGGCGCGCCGGTCGCGCCGGCCGCTCCGGCCGCTCCGGCCGCCGGGCTCGGGGACGGCGAAGGTCCGGGGCCGGCCTTGGCGGTGCTCCGGGCCGCGGGCAGGCTCGGCGCCGCCGGGGCCGGGGTGGCGAGCGCGGTCGGTATGTGCGGGGCGGTCGGGCAGGCCGTCCGGCTGGCGGGGGCGCCCGCGTCCACCGGGACGGCGGTCGGGCGGATCCCGCAGCCGGAGGCCAGCGCGAGCAGGAGCAGCACGCCGGCCGCCCGGCGGGCGGTGGGGGGCCGGACGGCGGAGGGGGCGGGGGTGGTCACTGGGCGTCCTCGTGCTCGACGGCGGTGCCGTCGCCGGCCCCGTCCGCGGACGGCGGCGGTGGTGGCGTCAGTGGCAGCGTCAGCGTGAACACCGCCCCGACCTCCCCGTTCGCCGCCGTGATCGTCCCCCCGTGGATCTGTGCGTTGGCCATCGCGATGGACAGCCCGAGGCCACTGCCCTCGGAGCGGGCCCGGCCGCGGTCGGCCTTGTAGAAGCGGTCGAAGACGTGCGGCAGCACGTCCTCGGGGATGCCGGGGCCGCTGTCCGAGACCTCGACGACGACCGTGCCGTCGGTCTCCCGGACCTTGACCCGCACCGGCGAGCCGCCGTGCTTGAGCGCGTTGCCGATCAGGTTGGCGAAGACGACGTCGAGGCGGCGCGGGTCGACGACGGCGAGGATGCCGCGCGGGGCGTCCAGTTCGACGGCGTCGTACCAGGCCCGGCCGTCGATGCAGGACATGATCAGGTCGGCGACGTCCACCTCGTCGGCGACCAGCTTGGCGGTGCCGGCGTCGAAGCGCGTCACCTCCATCAGGTTCTCCACCAGGTCGGACAGCCGCCGGGTCTCGCTGACGACCAGCCGGACGGCCGGCTCGATCATCGGGTCGAGCGACTCGGCCTCGTCCTCCAGGATGTCCGTGACGGCGGTCATCGCCGTCAGCGGTGTGCGCAGCTCGTGCGACATGTCGGCGACGAACCGCCGGCTCTGCGCCTCGCGCGCGCTCAGCTCCTCGACCTGCTCGTGCAGCGACTCCGCGGCGCGGTTGAAGGTCCGCGCGAGGTCGGCGAGTTCGTCCGAGCCGTCGACCTCCAGCCGGGTGTCCAGGCGTCCCTCGCCGAGCGCCCGGGCGGCGTCGCCGAGCCGCTTGACCGGCCGCAGCACCGTCGCCGACGCGGCCTGCGCGAGCAGCGCCGAGCCGATCAGCGCCAGCAGGGTGGCGATGGCCAGCGACCAGCCGAGCGTGTTGAGGTCCTCGCGCTCGTTCTCCAGCGACTTGAACATGTACGCCGTCGGCCCGTTCGGCACCACCTTGGTGCCGCCGATCACGAACGGACGGCCCTCCAGGTTCTGCCGCTGCCAGTACAGGTGGTACGGGTACGGGTTGCTCTCGGTGATCTCGCGCGGACGGGCCACGGTGGACTGCAGCGCGCTCGGCACATCGGCGAGAGTGAACTTCGTCGGGTCCGAGGAGGCCGGGCACTCCGGGTGCGCCGGGTCGACCACCACGACGTCGTAACTCAGGCCGGAGCTCGCGACGTTCGAGGCGAGCGCGGCCAGCTCCGGGCAGCTCGCCCCCAGGGGCAGGTCGGAGACGTTCCGGGTGAGCGAGACCCGGAAGTCGTTGAGCGCCGTGTCCTGGGCACGCTTGAGCACCGCGTCGCGGTTCAGCCAGTAGGCGATGCCGGAGGCCGAGACGGCGGCGAGCAGCGCGACCGCCGCGAACACCGCGATCAGCCGGACCCGCAGCGAGCGCAGGCTTCGCCACGGTTCCGTGGCGAAGCGCCGGGTCGTCGTCTGTTGGTCAGTCACAGGAGCCTGTCGTCGTACGGGAGTTGATGGGCACGGAGGGCGCGGCTCAGGACGGCGGGTCCAGCCGGTAGCCCACCCCGCGCACCGTCCGGATCAGGGTCGGCGCCGACGGCACGTCCTCGACCTTCGCCCGCAGCCGCTGCACGCACGCGTCCACCAGGCGCGAGTCGCCCAGGTAGTCGTGCTCCCACACCAGCCGCAGCAACTGCTGCCGGGAGAGCGCCTGGCCGGGCCGGCGGCTGAGCTCCAGCAGCAGCCGCAGCTCGGTCGGGGTGAGCTGGAGGTCCTGCCCGTCCTTGGTGACGGTCATCGCCGCGCGGTCGATCACCACGCTGCCGTACGCGGAGGAGTCCGAGCTCTCCCGCTCGCCGCGCCGCAGCACGGCCCGGATCCGGGCGTCCAGGACGCGCGGCTGGACCGGCTTGACCACGTAGTCGTCGGCGCCGGACTCCAGGCCGACCACGACGTCGATGTCGTCGGACCTGGCGGTGAGCAGGATGATCGGCAGCTGGTCGGTGCGGCGGATCCGGCGGCAGACCTCGAAGCCGTCGATTCCGGGCAGCATCACGTCCAGCACGATCAGGTCGGGCCGCTGCTCCTTGAAGAGCCTCAGACCGTCCTCACCGGAGGCGGCGGTGGCCACGCGGTGGCCCTGGCGGGTGAGGGCGAGTTCGAGGCCGGTCCGGATGGCGTCGTCGTCCTCGATCAGTAGGAGGAAAGGCACGGCCCCATTTTGGCCCACCGGAAGCCGCGAATCACCCCCCGGACCGGTCACCGACCGTCCGGGAACCGGAAGGAGCGCTACCGGCGTCCGGTAGGAGGGAGGCGGACCGGGACCAAGGGCCCGTCCCCTGTGACACCCCTGTGACAGTCGGCGGACAGCGCCATCACAACCGCCGGGCAGGATTTTCCATGTCGCCGCAGGACAGCGGGCCAATCGGCCGGCTGGAGGGCGGCAACCGGAACCCGCTCGTACCGAACCAAGGGGGCGCACGATGAACGCCATGCTTCAGACCCGGACCAACCCGGCTGTCCGCACCGCGCGTTCGTCAGCGACCACCCACCGGACCCGGTACGAGTTCAGGACCGACGAGAACTCCGGTGCCGTGACCGTACGGGGGTGCGCGCACAGCACCGGAACTCCTGCCACTCGCCGGGTGAGCGGCGGCGGCAGGGCGGGGGAGCTGTACGGGATCGGCCGGATGGGGAGTGCGGCCGACTCCGCCAACACCCTCACGCTGCGGGGAATCCTCCCCGTCCGCGTCGAGGGCACGGACGCCCTGGGGGGCGACCGGGGAACCGGGGGGACCGGCCTGCGGAAGGTCGGCTCGGGGGAGCCGACCGGCCGCGAGGCCGCCGGTGCGACGCTGCTGCGGCTGAACCCCGCCGCCGCGCGCACCACCGAGGCGGGACAGGGAGGCGCGCAGGGGGAGCACCCGGCCGTCGCGGAGGACCACATCACGGAGTTCACCGCGTACGTGCGCGAGCGCCGCGCCTCCCTGTACGCCACGGCGTACCACCTCACCGGTGACCGCTACGAGGCCGAGGACCTGCTGCAGAGCGCGCTCTTCAGCACCTACCGCGCCTGGGGCCGGATCACCGACAAGGCCGCGGTCGGGGGCTACCTCCGCCGCACCATGACCAACCTGCACATCTCCGCCTGGCGGCGCCGCAAGGTCAACGAGTACCCGACCGAGGAGCTGCCGGAGACGGCCGGCGACACCGACGCGATGGGCGGCACCGAGCTGCGCACCGTGCTCTGGCAGGCGCTGGCGAAGCTGCCGGAGAACCAGCGGACGATGCTGGTGCTGCGGTACTACGAGGGCAAGACCGACCCGGAGATCGCCGACGTGCTGGGGATCAGCGTCGGCACGGTCAAGAGCAGCATCTGGCGCGCCCTGCGCCGCCTGCGCGACGACGAGCACCTGAACAAGTCGGGGGACACCATGCGGGCGTTCGGCGAACTGGTCGCCTGAGAGCTGTAACGGAACAAGGCGCCCGGGGCGTCTTGGAATAGGGACTCCCGTCGGGGGACGGGATAGGACGGTCACGGACTGCGGACGTCGGCTCGGGGGAGCGATGTCCACGGGGGAGCCCGACGACTGTCCGCAAGGCGACGGGCCCGGTGCGGGGGAGACGCACCGGGCCCGTCGTTCTGTTGTCTGCGGGGTGCCCCGGCGTCAGACGGACGAGAGCTGCGGCTGCCCGGCCGCCGCCGCGGTGATCCGGCGGACGGCCTCCGGGCCGGCGCACGGGTGGGCGCCCAGGGCCACCTGGCGGCCCACGATCGACCGCTCGGCGCGCATCAGCCGCCAGCCGCGGCGCAGCAGCACCGGCAGCGACTTGCGGCCCTCGCGGACGTCCCGGCGCAGCCGGCGCCAGGCCGTGGTGAGCGCGCCGTTGCGCAGGCACAGGGCGTCGCCGAGCAGGCCCTCCTCGGCGCACTGGGCGGTGATCTCGGCGGCGAAGATGCCCTCGGCGATGAACGCGGGGGCGCCGGCCAGGTCGAGCGTGCGGGTGTCGACGCGGCCGTTGTCCGGGATCGAGTACACGGGCACCTCGGTGCGGCCGGTCTCGTACAGGTCGCGGATGGCGGCGACGGCCTGGTCGCGGTGCCAGGCGAGCGGCGAGTCCCAGTCGACCGCGCCGTCGGGCAGCAGCGGGAGGGTGGGGTCGTCGCCGTCCTTGTAGAAGTCGTCGAGCTGGAGCACCGGCAGGCCGCTGCGTGCGGCGAGCGAGGACTTCCCGGATCCGGAGGGGCCGGACAGCAGGACCACCCGGGCGCGGGTCATCGGCACAGGGTTCAGCGGGTCGTCACTCACGGGACACCAGTCTGACGCATCAGGGCCCGATGCCGAAACCGGTCGGATCGGACCTCTTCCGGTACGGCCTGGTAGGCGGCGGCCGCCCTCCCGGGATGAGGCGAAGGTCACGGTCCCGGCGCGGGCGATCGGGAACGCCGACGGACCCGCACCAGGGGGGGAGAGGTGCGGGTCCGTCCTATGACCGTCCGGGCCCTGGGGGGGGAGAGGGCACTGGGGACGGCCAGTCTGTGGAGTTGTTACTCAGCGGTGACGGAGAGTCAGATCCCCATCGGGTGCCAGACCGTCTTCGTCTCCAGGAAGGAGAGTAGCCGGTCGGTACCGGGCGCATTGGTCCAGTCCTGGGCGAACGGGTCCAGCTCCGGACGGACCACCCGCTTCAGGGTATCCGCGGCGGAGGCCTCCAGGGCGGGCGCCGCGCCGGGACCGTCGGCCGCGATGGCACCGGTGAGGTCCAGCGCGTTGACGTCCTGGTGCGAGGCCAGCGTCGGCGCGATGTCCGCGGTGCGGCCCGAGATGATGTTCACCACGCCGCCCGGGACGTCCGAGGTGGCGAGCACCTCGCCCAGCGACAGGGCCGGCAGCGGGGCGTCCGCGGCGGCGGCGACCACGACCGTGTTGCCGGTGGCGATCGCCGGGGCGATCACCGACACCAGGCCGAGCAGCGAGTGCCCGTACCCGGCCTGCGGGGCGACGATCCCGACCACGCCGGTCGGCTCCGGGGTGGAGAGGTTGAAGAACGGGCCCGCGACCGGGTTGGCGCCGCCCGCGATCTGGGCGACCTTGTCCGTCCAGCCCGCGTACCAGACCCAGCGGTCGATCGCGGCGTCCACCAGCGCGGCGGCCTTCTTCGGGCCGATGCCCTCGGAGACGGCCACCTCGGCGGCGAACTGCTCGCGCCGGCCCTGCAGCATCTCGGCCACGCGGTACAGCACCTGGCCGCGGTTGTACGCGGTGGTGCCGGCCCAGCCCTTGACCGCCGCGCGGGCGGCCAGGACGGCGTCGCGGGTGTCCTTGCGGGTGCCCAGCGGGGCGTTGGCGAGCCACTCGCCCTTGGAGTCGGTCACCTCGTACACCCGCCCGCTCTCGGAGCGCGGGAACTTCCCGCCGACGTACAGCTTGTAGGTCTTGAAGACATCAAGACGCGTTGCGACATCAGACATCGAGGTAGGCCTCCAGACCGTGGCGGCCACCCTCGCGGCCGTAGCCCGACTCCTTGAAGCCGCCGAAGGGCGAGGTCGGGTCGAACTTGTTGAAGGTGTTGGCCCAGACCACACCGGCCTTGAGCTTGTTCGCCATCCAGAGGATGCGCGAGCCCTTCTCCGTCCAGATGCCGGCGGAGAGGCCGTACGGGGTGTTGTTGGCCTTCGCGACCGCCTCTTCGGGGGTGCGGAAGGTCAGCACCGACAGGACCGGGCCGAAGATCTCCTCCTGGGCGATCCGGTGGGCCTGGCTGACGCCGGTGAACAGGGTCGGCTTGAACCAGAAGCCGGTGCCCGGGAGTTCACAGGACGGCGACCAGCGCTCGGCGCCCTCGGCCTCGCCGGCCTCGGTCAGCGCGGTGATCCGGGCCAGCTGCTCGGCCGAGTTGATGGCACCGATGTCGGTGTTCTTGTCCAGCGGGTCGCCGACCCGCAGGGTGCCCATCCGGCGCTTCAGGGCGTCCAGCAGCTCGTCCTGCACCGACTCCTGGACCAGCAGGCGCGAACCCGCGCAGCAGACGTGGCCCTGGTTGAAGAAGATGCCGTTGACGATGCCCTCGACCGCCTGGTCGATCGGCGCGTCGTCGAAGACGATGTTGGCCGCCTTGCCGCCCAGCTCCAGCGAGAGCTTCTTGCGGGTGCCGGCCAGCTGCTTGGCGATCGCCCGGCCGACCGGGGTCGAGCCGGTGAAGGCGACCTTGTTGACGTCCGGGTGCGCGGTGAGCGCGGCGCCGGTGCGGCCGTCACCGGTGACGATGTTGACGACGCCCTTCGGCAGACCGGCCTGGCGGCAGATCTCGGCGAAGCGCAGCGCGGTCAGCGGGGTGGTCTCGGCCGGCTTCAGGACGACCGTGTTGCCGGTCGCCAGGGCGGGCGCGATCTTCCACGCCAGCATCAGCAGCGGGAAGTTCCACGGGATGACCTGGCCGGCCACGCCCAGCGGCTTCGGGTTCGGCCCGTAGCCGGCGTAGTCGAGCTTGTCGGCCCAGCCCGCGTAGTAGAAGAAGTGCGCGGCGACCAGCGGCAGGTCGACGTCACGGGTCTCGCGGATCGGCTTGCCGTTGTCGATCGACTCCAGCACGGCCAGCTCGCGGCTGCGCTCCTGGATGATCCGGGCGATCCGGAACAGGTACTTGGCGCGCTCGCTGCCCGGCAGCGCCGACCAGTCGGTGAAGGCCTTGCGGGCGGCGGCGACCGCGCGGTCGACGTCCTCGTCGGTGCCCTGGGCGAACTCGGCGAGCACCTGCTCGGTGGCCGGGTTGACCGTCTTCAGCGCCTCGCTGCCGGAGGAGTCGACGAACTCGCCGCCGATGAAGTGGCCGTAGGAGGTGGCGATGTCGCCCGCGGCGGCGGGGGACTCGGGGGCCGGGGCGTACGCGAAGAGGCCGGAGGCCTTCACCGGCTCCTCGATGTTCTTCTTCTTGGCCATGGTGATCAGTCCACCGTCACGTAGTCGGGGCCGGAGTAGCGTCCGGTGGCGAGCTTCTGGCGCTGCATCAGCAGGTCGTTGAGCAGGCTGGAGGCGCCGAAGCGGAACCAGTGCGGGCTCAGCCAGTCGTCGCCGAGGGTCTCGTTGACCATCACCAGGTACTTCATGGCGTCCTTGGTGGTCTTGATGCCACCGGCGGGCTTCACGCCGACCTGGACGCCGGTCTGCGCGCGGAAGTCGCGGACCGCCTCCAGCATCAGCAGGGTGACCGGAGGGGTCGCGTTGACGGCGACCTTGCCGGTGGAGGTCTTGATGAAGTCGGCGCCGGCCAGCATCGCGAGCCAGGAGACGCGGCGCACGTTGTCGTACGTCTGCAGCTCGCCGGTCTCGAAGATGACCTTGAGGTGGGCGTAGCTGCCGTCGGCGCGCTTGCACGCCTCCTTGACGGCGACGATCTCGTTGAAGACGTCGAGGTAACGGCCGGAGAGGAAGGCGCCCCGGTCGATCACCATGTCGATCTCGTCGGCACCCGCGGCGACCGCGTCGGCGGTGTCCGCGAGCTTGACCGGGAGCGCGGCGCGGCCGGCCGGGAAGGCGGTGGCGACGGAGGCGACCTGGATGTCCGTGCCCCGCAGGGCGTCCTTCGCGGTGGCGACCATGTCCGGGTAGACACAGATGGCGGCCACGCGGGGGGTGGACGGGTCGGACGGGTCGGGGGTCCTGCCCTTGGCACACAGGGCGCGCACCTTGCCGACCGTGTCAGCGCCTTCGAGCGTGGTCAGGTCGATCATCGAGATCGCCAGGTCGATGGCGTAGGCCTTCGCCGTGGTCTTGATCGAGCGGGTTCCGAGGGTGGCGGCACGCGCCTCAAGGCCGACCTGGTCGACGCCGGGCAGGCCGTGCAGGAAGCGGCGGAGGGAGGCCTCGGACGCCGCAACGTCCGCGAGGCCGCTGCCCGCAACGCCGGGGGCATTGGCTGCAACAGTGGACATAGTCACAAGCCCAGCATATCTACGCGCGTAGTCAACCGCTAGAGGGGCCATCTTTCGTGGCCGGACCGAGACCTCATCCCGGGAGGCATGGGGCAGAATCGTCGGCATGACCGATTCCGACGGCAAGCCCCACCAGGGCTCGGCCGCCCCCGACGGGGATCCCGGGTACGCCGACCGCGTGTACCGCTCGGTTCCCGGTGTGATCTCCGGCGTGCTGCTGCTGGCCGTCGCCGCGTGGCTGATCGGCGACGCCGCCCTGAACGGGACCGGGAAGACGCCCGCCGTGTCGCTCGCGGCCGTGCCGGTGTTCGCCTTCCCGGTGATCGCCTACACGCTGCGCCCGGCGGTGCTGGCCAACGACCGGCGGCTGGTGGTGCGCAACCCGTGGCGCACGATCACCGCGCCGTGGGCCGCGGTGGACGCGCTGCGCGCCGGGTACTCCGTCGAGCTGCTCGCCGAGGGCAAGAAGTACCAGGTGTGGGCCGTCCCGGTGTCGCTGCGCCAGCGCAAGCGGGCCAACCGGGTCCGGGCCCGCGGCGGCGCCCCCGAGCACACCTCGCGGATGGGGATGGTCTTCGGCGGTGGCGGCGCGTCCGCCGGCTCGTCGGTGCTCGGCTCCTCCGACCCGACCCGCGCCTGGTCCGACCAGGTGACCTCGGTGCTCCAGGAGATGGCCGAGCGCAACGCCTCCCGCCCGGACGCCGCCGGGCCGGTCGTCGTGCGCTGGTGCTGGTGGGCGATCGCGCCGACGCTGCTCGGCCTGGCCGCCCTGATCACGGTGATCGTCGTCTGAGCGGACGGCGCCGAGGAACGACGGAAGCGGCC
>NZ_JBFBDY010000161.1:0-13183 GCF_040683475.1 Kitasatospora sp. NPDC093558
GGGTAGGCCAGCTCGATCAGCTGCCGGTGATGCTCGGCGAGCAGGAGCGCGACGTTCTCCGGGACGTCGTGCACGTCGAACAGGCCGGCCACCGCGTCCGCCAGTTCCTGCGCGTGCGCGCCGGCACCGGCCTGATGGCTCCGCAGGACCGCGCGGGGCGACGCCTCGGCCCGGCCGTTGGTGTTCGCCGTCTCGAAAGTGGCCCCGGGTATGTAGTTGACGTACGAGAGCAGGCTGTTGACGAACCGCTGGAGAGCCTGCGGGGAAGTCTCGGCAGTTCCGTTCTCGATGCCGGCCACCAGGGCGACCAGCTCCGCGCGAGCCGCGTCCAGCCTCTCCTGGTGGTAGGGCTCGATCCCGATGACCCCGACGCGTTCCTGCTCCTGCCGCCCGGCGTGCCGGGCGACCTGCGCCAGGTTCCGCATGGCCTGCGGGATCCCCACCCCGGTGACGGCCCGGCGGATCACGTCCTGGTGGACCACCCAGGCGGTGGTGTGCGCGCCCATGGTGCCGGAGAACGGGGAGGGGCTGCGGCCCGCGAAGAGCAGCTGCCGGATCACGCCGTTCGGCCCGAGCACGGCCTGGGTGGCGAGCCGCGCCTGCGGTCCCGTGTCCTCCTCCGGCAGGCCGCTGTCCGCGAAGTCCTGCGCATCGCGGCCGGACGGGCGATCCCCGTCGTTCGGCGGCACGGTGGGACTTCCGGTGCCCGCCGGCTCGTTCGAGAGATCAAGCTGGAGTTCCTCGAACTTCCTGGTCAGTTCTTCGAGCGCCGTCCCCTCGCGCCTCAGCGTCCGGATCTCCGCCTCCTTCTTCTCCTTCTGCTTCCTGGGCAGGAGGACGGCATCGAACTGCGCGTTTTCGACTTCGTTCCGGTTGGCCTCCACGTTGCGCCTGCTGTTCTGCAGGTACTCGTCGACCACCAGCCGGACCTCGGGACGGAGGCGCATCCTCAGCTGCACGGCCGCTCGCTCCGCCGCCTCCCCGTCGTGGCCCCATGCCTCGCGGAAGGCCCGGGGAAAGGCCAGGTCCACCGAGCGGAGGTGCTGCTCGACCAGCGCTGTCATCCGCTGCTCACGCGTCGCGGACGAGGGCATGCCGGGGGCGAGCCGCGCGAGCCTCTCGGGGTCGAGCTCGGCCACCACCCGGGCCGCGGCGCGCAGGTCGAACAGGTCGAGCACCGCCTCCTGCAGCTCCGTCGCCGATCCGCCCGCGCCACGCTCGAAGTCGTCCAGCGGCCGGACGGAACCGGCCTCGGCCTTGCCCTTGCCGGCCGTGGCCGGGCTCACCTCCCGCACGTTGATCGTGGTGAGCGGGATCAGCTCGCGGTAGTGCAGGAAGGAGTCCGCGAACTGCTGGAGCAGCGAGAGGCGGTACTCGGGCTTCGTCACCCGGCGCAGCAGGTAGTGGAGCTCGACGAGTTCACGCTCGGCCTCGGACAGCCTCCGTCGGTGCGCCGGCGGGAGGTGGTCGGTCAACCGGGCGCCGGGCAGCGAGCGCACCGCACCGATCAGGTCGGCGATCCCGGTCACGGCGTCCGTGAAGCCGTGGCCCCGCAGCCTCCTGGTCAGTGCCGCGACCTGCACGGCGAAGGCCGTGGAGTGGTCACCCATCGTGCCGCTGTAGGGGGAGGGCGGACGTCCGACGACCGTGACGTCGGAGATGGTCCCGTGCAGGCCCGTCTCGATCTGCGTCGCGAGGGCCTGCGCACGCTCCGGCGTCTCGGGGCGGTGCAGCAGGTCGCTCGCGTCGTAGTGGCTGCGGCTGACGGAGTAGAACACAGTGACCTGGCGGTGGGCCGCGTCACCGAACTCGACGGGTTGCCCGCCGTCCGTCTGGACGATCCGCAGCCGGATGTCCAGTGCGTGCGCGACCAGCGGTGCGAACATCTCTCCGGCCCTCGCTGCCCAGTCGGTGCGCCAGTTGTGCACGGACTGGACCAGTTGGGTGTACTCCTCGTGGGTGATGAGGCCCTCGGTCGTCAGATCCCCCCGCAAGGCCCGGAAGACCCGGGTGATCTCTGACGGCAGGTTCGTGTGGTTCCGATCGGCGAGGTACTGGGCGACCACCGTCTGAAGGGCCTCGTGTTCCTCGGACCCCGCAAACCCGTGGGCACTCAAGAGGTGCTCCACGCCGCGCGGATCACTGGCGGCCACCGCCCGCAGGAGGCAGAGGCCGTCGGCGTCGACCGTCACCAGGTTGCCGTACTCCGACGGCTGGGCATGGTCTCCCGAGGACGAGCCCTGCTCGTGCTCGCCCGGTCCGCCGAATCTCACCTCGCCCTCCAGCGGCCACAGTTGGTGGTCTCCGGTGCCCGCCTCGTGCTCCGCCCTGTGGTAGCCCGGCGGGAGGTCCACGGCCGGCAGCTCGGTGCGGACGACCGCGCCGTCGTCGCCGAGGCGGTGGGAGACCCAGTGGCCGCCGGGCACCACGACGGGACGGCCGTGCTCGTCGAAGCCGACGTCGGCCGCGACGAGCAGGTGTCCGGGCCCGTCCGGGTCGCCGTGGTCCGGCACGAACCAGACCGGGCCGGTGGCCGCGTGGATCTCCGGGGTGAGCCCGTGCTCGGCCAGGTGTGCCAGGACCTCGGCGACCTGGGCGTGGCCGCCCTGCGACGCGAGGTCGCAGGCCACGAACCGCAGGGTCGTCCGGCCGTCCCAGCCGCCGCTCCGGTGCCACTCGATCAGCCGGTCCGCGAGCTGGCGCGGGCTCAGCGGGAGCTGCGCGTCCTCGGTGTGCAGGGCGACCAGGCGGACGGCCGGATCGTGCGGGAAGTGGGCCAGCGCGGTGGCGGTCGCGTGGTCCGGCGCCTCGCCCGACGGCCAGAACGGCGCGTCGGCGGCGCCGGAGTGGTCGGGGTGGTCGACCGCGGAGTGGTCCCCGCCGGGGTGCGGCTGCTCGGACCGTCCGAACGACTGCGGCGCGGGCTTTCCCCAAACTCCCTTCGCGGCGGGCTTCGAGGCCGGCTGCGCGGCGGGCCGCGACGGGGACTCCCCGGGCGCCCCCGACCCACCGGGCGCCCCGGGCGCCGGCTTCCCCGCCGCCGCGGCCGGTGCCGGCTCGCTCGGCCTGTCTCCGCCCGCCACCGTCTTGTAGTCGATCCGGTACCGCTCCCGCGTTCCCCGGCCGTTCTCGACCGTGACGCCGAAGGTCCCGTCGACGTGCTCGTACCCGTACGGGATCGGGACGTTGATCTTCGCGCCCATGAAGGCGAGCTCCCGGGTGGGCACGGGCTTGGGGTCGTCCTTCGGGTACGCGGCAACCACCCGGATCCCGGGGTACTGCTTGTTGAGGTCCTTGACGACGAACTTGCAGCTCTCGCAGGTGCCCTTGGTGGAGAAGACGAAGAACGACCCGGACGCCGCTTGGTTCTTCTCCTTGAAGCCCCACTGCTCCAGCTGCCGGTGGGCCGCGTTCAGCAGGCTGACCTCGGCATCCTTGCGCTGGTGCCCCAAGACGTGACGACCGGCGGGTTCCCGCAGCAGGGCGGCCGTGCCGTGCTCGGCCGTCCCGTAGGCCTTCAGGTTCTCGCGGGCCCGGGTGTGGAGCTCGCTCGCCTGCTTGCCCAGCTCCTGGATCTCCGCCGCCGGCTTGTTCTGTTCCGCGGCTTCCTTCAATCGCCGGTGGAGGTCCACGACCTGCCCGCGCAGGTCGGTCGCCGTGACGTGCAGCTTCTCCGCCTGCTCGATCTTCTTCCAGAGCTCGGGCGCTTCCTCGGAGTTCTCGTCCCTCTTCATCGTGGACCGGGCCTTGTGGGCCGCGGCCAGCGCGGCGTCGATCTTGCCGACGGCCTCGGTCCGCTGTTGCTCGGCCGCCGTCCTCTCGTCGGGCTTCGTGACCCAGGTCTTCAGGGCCGTCAGCGCGGAGTTGTAGGCGTCGAACGCGTCCTTCAGTCCGGTGTACGCGGCCTGGTGCTCGTCGGCCGCCGCGGTGAGCACCTTGGTGACCGTGTCCGCCCGCCACTTGTCCGCGCTCCGGTATCCCTTCCCCTGCTTGATCAGGTTCTCGTCCGCCTGCGACCGCTGGGTCTTCAGGTCTTCGAGATCCCGCCAGTCGTTGAGCTCGGGGCCCTGCCTCGCGCCGTTGTTGGTCCGCTTCGACGTCCACACGTACGGGTCCCCGTGCTTGTCCTGCCCCTCCAGACGCAGGTGCCCGATGGCGAAGGTCATGCCGCCGTGCGGGCTGGGCAGGATCTCGTTGACGAGCGGCCTGAGCAGTTCCTCGTCGGTCGGGGCGGCGGGCGCCGGTTCCTCGCCCGCCGGCGAGGGGAGCGCCTCGTGGCCGGCGGTCGGGTTGAGGATGCGCTCGATCTCGGACGGCTCGGAGACGTGCCGCGGCTCCTCGGGGACGGCGACGGGGTGCGGCTCGCCGGTCGCCGTGCGCATGAACTCCCGGTAGCCGTCGAACAGTTTCTCCTCGGCACCGGTACGGCTGACCGGGTTCGCCGGGGCGGGGTGGCCGGCCTGTGGGTCGGGGCCGTACAGGCGCTCCAGCAGGGGCAGCAGTTCCGGGTCGTTGCGCCGGACCCAGTCGGCACCGTTGTTGCGCGGCAGCCCGGTGCCCGGGTCGTGCCCGTGGTTGGTGCCGAGGTAGGCGTTGGTCAGCTGGGCGAAGTACTCGTACTCGTCGGCCGAGGAGTAGTTGCCGACCAGTTCCTCGTCCTGATTGCGCCGCCCGCCGTCGGGCCAGGCCGTGACCTCCTTCTCGCCGAACAGGTCGGTCAGCCCGTCCGCCTGGCGCTTGCCCTCGAAGGCTTCCCGGACGAGCGCGTGCTCGTCGCCGCTCAGGCCGAACTTGTGGATGGCGTGGGCCAGTTCGTGGGTGGTCGTGGAGTAGCCCTCGGCGTGGGACGCGTACTTCGTGCTCGCCCCGAGGAGGTTCTCCTCCGTCACGGCCACGATCTTCCCGCTCTGTACGCCGCGAACGCTCTCCCAGGACCGGCCGTCGACCGGGGGAAGCGAGGCCAGGTGCTCCAGGCCCGCCACCTCCGTGACCGGTACGTCCCGCGGCACGACCACCACCCGGACGCCCTGCGTCAGCAGCCGCTGCGCCACGTCCGGGTCCCGCAGCATCCGGGCGACCTGTTCGTAGGCCGCGTGGCGTGCCGCGACGGGCTGGTGGGTGCGGGGGTCGACGTCCACGATCAGCCGTGCCGCCGCGTCGGCGAACTCCTCCGGCGCCATGCTCGCGCGGAGGCCACGGACGTACGCGGCGTCGAGCGCGAGTTCACGGCGGGCCTCCGGGGCGAGGAGCTCCAGCTCGTGGAAGGTACGGGCCGGACCCGCCTCGCCGTTGGGAAGGGCCGGGCCCGGCTCGGGGGCGCCCTGCGGCGCGGCGTGGGGGTCCTCCCGGAAGCGGCGGGGGTCGGTGCCGTCGTCGCCGGTCCCGTCGTGCCGCCGCTTCAGCGTGCTGCCGGCGGCCGGGCGGCCCGCGGCCGTGGTGGCAACCGGCCCGGAGTCGATGTCCATCGCGCTGCCGATGTCCATCGCGGTGTCACCGTCCCCGGGCCCGCCCACCCTGATCACCCTCCTGGGGTTGCCTTTGAAGGGTGTCACGGGCTCCCCGACGCCGAAGTCCAGCTTCGCGTTCCGGATCGAGGCCACGATCTTCGGGAGCACGTCCCCCGTCGGGCCGGTCCGGTCCCCGCCGTGCTCGATCGCCAGGTACAGGTCGTCCAGGTTCACGCCCTCCTTCAGGGCGTACGTGGTGACCCGGTCGAGGTTCGCGGGCCTCAGCATCCAGTCGAGGACCTCGGTCCGCACCTCCTCGACGGCACGCCGCAGCCGTTCTCCGTGGTCCCCGGCGCCCCCGCGGCTCTGATCTGCGCGGATGCGCCCGAGGGCGCGGTACAGGTCGCCGTACTCGCGCAGCGCCGGCTCCGTCGGCATCTTCCACGGCCCGGCCGCGTCCGGGGCGCGCGGCGCGGTTCGCCTCGGCTCGGGGTTGAACCTGAGGTCGGCGAGGCGGCGCCCGAGGCGGATGGCGGCCGTCGACAGGGCCAGTGTCTGGGCGACCGGGAGTTTGTGCTCGTCCTGGATGCCCGCCTTGATGCCGGCGAACGGCCCTTCCGGGTTCAGCGGGGCCGACGTCGAGTGGCTCAGCACGTTCTTGGTCAGCCCGCCCGGCCCGAACTCGGGCCTGCCCTGGCCGTCCGTCGGGATCAGGTGCCGCGGCGTCGCGGAGCCGTCCGGGCCCGGTTGTCCGGCCAGCAGCCAGTCCCGGCCGGCCGGCAGGCCGAGCATCGCCTTCTCCCAGGCGCCGTCCGTCATGTAGTCCGCGCGATCGGCCGGGATCACCGCGCTCCGGTCACCGCTCGGTTCCCGGTACGACCGGTTGAGCCTGTCCTCGCTCCGGAACCGCTCGGCGAGGTTCTTCGCGTAGTCCTTCCGGTAGGGGCCGAGCCTGACGGTGTCCCTGGCCGACCTTGCGGAGGAGAGCGGATCGCCATCGCCCAGGCGGAAGTCCTTGCTGTTCAGACGCGCGGACGGGGTCGCGAGGCCGACGTGCGACTGCCCCAGCGACATCTTCGGCCCCGCGCCCTTGCCCGTGTACGCGGCCAGCTTCTCCAGGTGGTCCGCGACGAGCCGGGACAGGTCCGTGACGGTGGCACCGCCCCGGAAGTCGGTGCGGAAGGCCTCGCCGCGGTTCGGGAGACGGTTGTTGGCCGCGTCGGCGCGCGCCCGCTCGATGATCTCGTCCCGTCCCTGGGGCAGGTACACGCCCTCCCTCTCCGTGGGCGTCCTGGACGGCGGCACGTCCACGGTCACCGGCCGGCCCCCGAGCTCGCGCTCGTAGTGCCGTTCGAGCTCCCGGGCGTTGAGCCGATTGAGCCCGCGCCCGAGTTCCTCGAACTCCGCCCGCCTCGGGCCCCACTGCAAGAGGGGATCGCCGTTCTTGCCAGTCAGCAGGAGCGCCGGCCCGTCGACCATCAGGTTCGGCTCGGGCGCGTAGGGCAGCAGCGGGGCGTAGGAGGCCTGCCAGTCGCGCTCCAGCATGTCCGCCTCGACGGCGAGTTTCACCTGTGCCAGGATCTCCGCCCGGCCTTCTTCGTCCAGCCACTGCGCCGGAGCTTCCTTCCGACGCTCGGTGAGCCTCTTTTCCACATCAGCGACGAGCCGGTCCAGGTCCGCCTGTTCGGTGGGCATCCGGTAGCCGCCGACGAACGCCAGCGGGCGGCTGGGGTCGAGGGCGTCGTCCTCGACGTCGCGGTGGTCGGTCAGCCCGCCCGTCCCCGTGGGCGAGTGGTCGGGGTGCGGCTGCGGCCGGTGCAGCGCGTCCTCGACGTGATTGAAGACGTGCTTGCCCGATGGCACTTTGCGGGAGCCCAGGTCGAAGTCCTGCACCGCCAGGTACGGATGCAGGTCGCCGTCCATCATGGCCTTGATCAGCTGGTGGGTCGGCTCGCTGTTGAGGAGCTTGTTGCGCACCGTGCCGTACGGGAAGACCTCCACCCCGTCCACCTTGACCTTGTCGAACGTCGCGCCCACGACGGCCACCGGAACGTCCATGGTCGACGCGATCGCCCTGGCCTTCTCGACGGCGTCTGCGAGGGCCGCTTCCTCCCCCGTCTCGGCGTTCAGACCGATCACGAAGGCCACCCGGTCGTCGACGCCCTCCGCACCTTCCAGGATCCGCTCGATCACGGTCTTGATCTCGCCGGCGCTCTTGTAGCTGGCCATGGCGTTGACCACGAAGCCGAGCCGGCGCGGTTCGGTGTCGTCGTGGCCGACGAACGCCTGGTAGGCCGCCTCGGACAGCATCGGCATCGTCTCGACCCGCGCCGTGGTGGACTCGAACTTGGCGTTGCCCGGCCGATCGACAGTGCTGAGACCCCCGAAGGCCTCGGTGAGTCCGCTCGTCAGCCGCGGCGGCACGAAGGCGGTGCTCCCGTCGCCCCGGCCGGGGGCGGTGACGTGGTGCGGCTGCCCGCCCCGGCCGGGCGGGACCGTCGGCGCCAGGTGGGGGCCAGTGCCGCCGTCCCCGTGCACCGGATCCTTGCCGTAGAGGCGCTTCAGCAGGGCGGACACGGCCGGCGGCTCGTTCCCCCGCACCCGGCCGGCGCCGCCGTCGGCGCCCAGGTAGGCCTCGGTGACCCGGGCGAAGTACTCGTGCTCGCCCCGGGACGCGTCGCCGTGCCCCGCCTCACCACTCTTCAGCCCGGCGCGGTAGGCCTCGCCGATGATCGCGCGGTCCCGGTTCGGCAGCACGTCGAGGACCGCGTGGGCGAGCTCGCGGGTCGTCGTCCGGTGGCCGTCCGGCTCGGCGCCGACCCGGTGGCCCGCCGCCAGCAGCTTCAGCGCGACGTCCCGCCGGCGCAGCATCCGGGCGGCCTGCTCGACGGCCTCCCGGTGCGCGGGCCCGGGCTCACCGGTCCCGGGGCCGGCATCGACCATCAGGTGTGCGGCGGTCTCCGCGAACTCCCGGGTGTCGGCGAGCTTCTTCAGGCTCTCGATCACGGCCGCGTCGCGCGCCAGCGCCCGGCGCTGCTCGTCCGGCAGGGTGCGCAGCGCGTCCGCCCTTGCGGCGGCGGTGAGTTCGTGCAGGTTCGTGAGGTCGTGCAGCTCCGTGAGGTCCGGCGGCGCGTGCCCGGCGGACGGCCCGGCGGAGCCGTCGGAGGACGTCCGCAGGAGGTCCCCGAAGGTGCGCCGGTCGGGGGAAGACTCGTCGAACGCCCGTGCGCGCTCGGCGGATTCGGCGCTGCGAAACGCGGCCCCGGTGCGGTTCTCGGCCGTCCGGGCCTGGGTGTCGGCGAAGCGCGGGGAGCGGGTGAGGTCGTCGACGACGTGCTGGACGTACTGCGGGTCGACTGCGCGCCGGTCGCCGTAGCCGAGGAACTCGACGGTTTGGGCTCCGGGTTCCCACTCCCCGTCCGCCTCCCGTCGGCGGAGGAGGTCGGCCATCCGCTCCGGCGGGATCTCCTTGCCGTTCAGCAGGGGCCGGCCGTTCTCGCCGACGTGCACGAGGACGGGGAAGTGAGTCCCGTCGTCCGACGCTCGGTCGAGGACGCTACGGAGGTCCGCCGGGACGGGCGGCGCGTCCGCTCCCGTGTCGTGGACCAGCCAGCCGTTCGCGTCGGAGAGATGCCGGCCGACCGCCGGAAAGTCGTGTGGCGAGGTGAGGTCCGGCGTCACCTCCGCGACCGGCAGGACGGGGACGTCGGCGTTCCGCGGAGCCTCGGGAGCCACCGGCGCCACCGACCCCGACGTCGCCACCCGCACCGGCGGGGCCACCTCCTCCGCTCCACCGCCCGACGTGACGACCTGCCCCGGCGCCTCGGGCTCGCCCGCCGGCCGGGACGGCGAAGTGCCGCCCCCCGACGAGGTCCTGACCGCGCCCTGCTGCCCGCCTGCCTCGTGCCCGGACGGCGGCCGATGCTCCCCACCGCCCACGACCTTCACCGACTCGGGCACCGGCGCGACCGGGACCTCCCCCGACGTAGGCCGCGTCCGGCCGCCGACCGTCGACGTGTTCCCGCCCTTCGCCCCGTCGCCACCACCCGGCGCACCCGCCTTCGGGACCACGGTGTGCGCCGACTCGACCGTGTGCTCCACCCTGCCCGCGAGCGGCTTCGGCCGCGGCACCGGGAAGGGCGTGGAGCGGCCCGTCAGGTTGGCCACCGCCGAGAGGATGGTGAGCGGGTGGTTCCACGGGTAGTACGTGGTCTCGTGGCCCGTGTCGTTCGGGTCGGCCAGCTTCCTGGAGACCCAGGTCTTGTACTGCTCGGCGAGCGGGTGGACGGCCAGGTGGCCCATGTGGCCGACGAAGCCCATGGCCATGCCGGAGACGAAGCTCTCCCAGGTGACGGAGAACTCGTGGTCGGGCCCGAAGGTGAGGTTGTAGAAGCCCTCGGTGAGGCCGTTCTGCACGCCGGCGCCGAGGTAACCGCCCAGCGCGACGCCCACCTTGAACAGCGCGGTGTCCCCGCCCACCTTGTCGAGCAGTCCGGGCACCTGCTTGACCAGCTGGTCGACGCCCTCCGCGCTCAGCCCGCCCGGCTTCAGGGCGTTCCTCATCTCGGTGCGCAGCGCATCGTGCTGGGCCGCTCCGAGCCCGCCCTTCTCCGCCATCGCGCGGGCGAAGTCCTTGCCGAGGGCGGCGGCCTGCTCCTTGCCGAGGATGCTGCCGAAGTGCTGCTCGAAGACCCGCGCGACGTCCTTCTGGAACCGGGCCACCGCCTCGGCGGGGAGTTCGCGCAGGCCGCCCTTGAAGGCGTTGGCGATGTCGTGGGAGTAGCGGCCGATCGTCCGGGCCAGGTCGTTGCCGAAGGCCTCGGCGGACTCCTTGGCCAGCCACTTCCCGCCGTCCCTGGCCACCGCTCCCGCCGCGGTGTGCGCGGCCTCGTTGGCCACCGCTCCCTCGGCGCCCTTCGCGACGTCCCGGGCGGCCGCGCCCACCGCGCTGTGCCCGGCCTCGTTGGCCAGGGATTTCTCCGCGCCCTTCGCCAGGTCCTTCGTCGCGGTGCCCCCGATCGCCCGCAGCCCGTCCTTGGACAGGACGCCGCCGAGGCCGTCCTTCGCGAGGCCGTTGGAGACCTTGGCGAGGTCGCCGCCCAGCACGCGGCCGGCCTCCTTGCCGAGGCTCTTGGCGACGACGCCCCGGAAGAGCTTGGTCAGCCCGGCCCCGAACAGGCTCAACGGCCCGCCGATGAGGCCGTTGAGCGCGCCGAACTCGACCGCCTGGAGCAGGGACTTGGTGTCCCACTCGCTCTTGTGGCCCTTCTCGATCTGGATGAGCTGGATGACCGTGTCCATCACCACGCCGCCCGCGATGCTCACGAAGGTGTGCATCACGATCCGGTCGAGCAGCCAGGCGAGGATCTTGCGGATCACGGTCTGCGTGACCAGCTTGGCGGCCACGGCCTGGCCGAGGGACGCCCCGCCGGTGAACGGGGAGGCGGCGATCGCCCAGGCGATCTCGGCGGCCAGCTGCACGAGCTGACCGATGATCATCCACTTCGTGTACTCGACCTGGTTGGCGGTGTCGTGCGCGACCTTGCCCAGTTCGTTGGCCTGCTTGGCGGCCTGGGCGAGGGAGTTCCCCCCGCTGATGCTGATCAGCGTGTTCGCCATCTCGGAGAAGCTGTCGCCGGTCTGGCCCGAGACCTGCCCCTGGCAGTACGCGGTCAGCTGCGCGACGTAGTCCTCCAGCTGCGGCATGTCCTTGGCGACGAGCAGGTAGTCGTCGCCGGCGAGGCGCAGGTTGTCCTCGTCCGCCTCCGGCCATGCCATTCCGGTCAGACCGTGGAAGAGCTTGGCGAGCCCGTCCGGGAGGTGGATCGACATGGCGGTGGGGCTCCTGAGGGGTGCGGGGTACGTCGGCCGGGTCGTCCGGAGGCGCTACTTGACGCCCGTGGTGAGGTCGTCGTCCGTGCGGACGAACAGCTTGGCGGCGACGGTGCCGTTGTGCCCGGCCTTGTCGGCGATCGCACTGACCTGGCCCAGCATCTTGAGGAGGGCCTTCGTCGGCCCGTTCACCGTCTCGAAATAGGTGTTGCCGATCTCGTCGTGGCCGGCCGAGTTGGTGTTGAACCCGTCGATCTCGTGGACCCTGCCCTGCATCCTGAGGAGCAGGGCCGACATCTCGGGGTACTTGGAGAAGGCGGACCCCATCTCCGCCGTCGCCTTGAACTCAGCCACGGAACTCCTCCTGCCGCTCGCGCCGGGCCCCGGCGGTGAAGCCGGGGCGCATCGCCTGGAGCGGGGCGAGCAGTTCGTCGAGCTCGGTGCCGCCGGTCATCGAGGTGCGCAGCGTCTCGCCGAGGCCCTCGAAGGAGCCGAGGGACTCGGTCACCTTGGCGCCCATGTCGGCGCGGGCCTGGTTCAGGACGTCGGCCAGGGCCGTGCCCAACTGGGCCGGGGCCATCGCGCGGTAGGCGGTGGTGTGGAAGGTCAGCGACACCACCTGGCCCTGCGCGCCGAGGACGGCCGTGACCATGCGGTCCTTGGAGGTGACGGAGACCGTGGTCGCCTGGAGCCTGCTGGTCGCCTCGGCCAGCCTGGCCTGCTGCTCGCGCAGGGTCTCCATGGCCTCTTCGATTTGCTGCGCGAACGGGGAGACCGCCATCTGACGCCTCTCGGAGAAGGACGCGCCCCGGGCCCCACGGGGGTCGGGGCCCGGGGCGCGTCGGCTTTGGGGTTGCTACTCGGGACGACGGGAGGGGCGGCGGGTCGCGTTCAACCCGCGTGCCGTCACCGGCCGATGACTCCGCTGACGGCGCCCTCGTCGGTGCCCCACACCTCTTCGTCCTCGGCCAGCCAGGTGGTGCGCTGCCGCTCCTTGCCCTCCTGCTGGCCGCCCGCGCCCATGCCGCCGGGCGGCATCATGGGCGGCATGCCGCCGCCGCTGGTGGCGACGTTGCGGCCCTGGAGCTGGGCCTCCTCCTGGGCCAGGTTCGCCGCACCCCGCCGGCCGGCGGCCTGCTCGGCCAGCGCCTGCTCGGCGGCGGCCTTCTTGGCGGCCGCCAACGTGGCCGCGTCCTCCGTGGAGTTGACGAGGCCGCCCTCGGTCAGCGCCTTGCCGCCGTAGAACCCTCCGGTGAGGGCCAGCGGCTCGCCCGACCCGGTCTCGGGCTTGGGGACACCCACGTCGGAGATCGACGGACCACCGCCGCCCGCCGATCCCGACAGGCCGTCGCCGAGGTCGTAGGAACCGGGCACGGACCACCGGTTCCCGCCGCCCAGCGACCCGAGGTCGAACCCGCCGGTGCCGCCACCGGTCCCGGCAGCGGGGTCGAGCGTCGTCAGCGCGTTGAGGGCGTGCTCCTCGTCCGCGAACAACTGGTCGGACGTCGTGACGGGCTTGCCGTTGGCGTCCAGGAGCCGGCCGTCCTTGTCGATCGTGCCCTTTTTGCCGGCGTAGACCGGATTGCCCCGGGAGTCCCGCAGCGGTTTGCCGTCCGGACCGAGGACCATGCCGTTCTCGTCGACCTTCGAGCCCGGCGGCACCGTGAAGTACCCGCCGCCGGGGACGAGGGGCGCCGGCGTGCCCAGCTTGGTGCCCGGCGGCACCACCAGGGGCTTGCCGTCCGGGCCGAGCACCGGCTTGTGGTCGGGGCCGAGCACCCGTCCCTGGCCGTCGATGGTCGAACCGGGCGGGACGGTCAGCGGCCGGCCGTCCTTGCCGAGCAGCGGCTTCCCGTCCTTGCCGAGGAGCGGGACGCGGCTGCCGCCGGCGTTGCCGCCGCTCG
>NZ_JBFBDY010000162.1:0-13122 GCF_040683475.1 Kitasatospora sp. NPDC093558
CTGACCAAGCGTCAGATCGCCGACCCGGATGGCCGACCCGGATGGCCGACGCCGGCCGTCAGATGTCGCGGAACGTCTCGATCTGCGCGCCGATCGAGTTGAGGCGCTCGGCGAGGTCCTCGTAACCGCGGTTGATGACGTAGACGTTGCGCAGCACGGAGGTGCCCTGGGCGGCGAGCATCGCGAGGAGGATGACCACGGCCGGGCGCAGCGCGGGCGGGCACATCATCTCGGCGGCGCGCCAGCGGGTCGGGCCCTGCACGAGGACGCGGTGCGGGTCGAGGAGCTTGACGTCCGCGCCGAGCCTGGTCAGCTCGGTCAGGTAGATCGCGCGGTTGTCGTAGACCCAGTCGTGGATCATCGTCGTGCCGTGCGCCGCCGCGGCGATCGCGGCGAAGAACGGCACGTTGTCGATGTTGATGCCCGGGAACGGCATCGGGTGGATCGTGTCGATCGGCGCGGTCAGCTTGGACGGGCGCACGGTGAGGTCGACCAGGCGGGTGTGACCGTTGTGCGCCCGGTACTCCGGGGTGCGGTCGTAGTCCAGGCCCATGCCTTCCAGCACCGCGAGCTCGATCTCCAGGAACTCGATCGGCACCCGGCGGATCGTCAGCTCGGAGGAGGTGACGACGGCGGCGGCGAGCAGGCTCATCGCCTCCACCGGGTCCTCGGCCGGGGTGTAGTCGACGTCGCAGGTGATCTCCGGGACGCCGTGCACGGTGAGGGTCGTGGTGCCGATGCCCTCGATCTTCACGCCCAGCTTCTCCAGGAAGAAGCACAGGTCCTGGACCATGTAGTTGGGCGAGGCGTTGCGGATGACGCTCACGCCGTCGTGCCGGGCAGCGGCCAGCAGCGCGTTCTCGGTGACGGTGTCCCCGCGCTCGGTCAGCACGATCGGACGGTCCAGCGGGACGCCCGGCTCGACCGAGGCGTGGTAGGCACCGCCGGTGGTGGCGACCTCCAGGCCGAAGCGGCGCAGCGCGGTGAGGTGCGGCTGGACGGTGCGGGTGCCGAGGTCGCAGCCGCCCGCGTACGGGATGGCGAAGCGCTCGGCGCGGTGCATCAGCGGGCCGAGGAACATCAGCACGCTGCGGGTGCGGCGGGCGGCCTCGACGTCCATCGCGGCGAGGTCGAGCTCGGCCGGCGGGGTGAGTTCGAGGTCGCGGCCCTCGTTGATCCAGCGGCTCTTGACGCCGATGCTGGTGAGGACTTCGAGGATGCGGTAGACCTCCTCGATCCGGGCGACGCTGCGGATCGTGGTGCGGCCGGTGGTGAGCAGCGAGGCGCAGAGGATCGCGACGCAGGCGTTCTTGCTGCTGCGGACGTCGATCGCGCCGGAGAGGCGGGTGCCGCCGGCGACGCGCAGGTGCATCGGGCCGGAGTAGCCGAGGGAGACGATCTCGCTGTCGAGGGCTTCGCCGATGCGGGCGATCATCTCAAGGCTGACGTTCTGCTTGCCCTGTTCGATGCGGTTGACCGCGCTCTGGCTGGTGCCGAGGGCCTCGCCGAGCTGCGCCTGGGACCAGCCGCGGTGCTGGCGCGCGGTACGGATGAGGGTGCCGATACGGGTGAGGTAGTCGCCTGTCACTCGGCAGACCATATCTCACGCTTGAGATGGCGACAGAATCAGGAGGCGGCGCACTGCTCCATTTGTCCGTTTCTCGCCCCGTATGGGCGTCACATCTTCACATCACCATGAGATATTGCTGAGCTTTCCGCGCATTCCCGGGAGTTCACGGCCCGGGTTCCCGGGACCTCACGGCCCGAGCGGCTCGGCCCGTCCGACGATGGTGCCCGCGCGGTCGATGCAGATGACGTCCACCGCCACCGGGGAGCCGACGAGCACGCCGAGCGCCGTCGCCCGGGCCGCCTCGGCGACGAGGTCCCCCAGCGGCACACCCGCCGCCCGGCACAACTGCACCGCCTCCAGCCCGGTGTTGGCGGCGGCCACCGCCCCGGCCAGGGCCTCGTCCGCGCCGCCGCGCCGGGCCAGCCCGGCCAGGTAGCCCTTGTCCACCTGGGAGCGCGCCGAGTGCAGGTCGAGGTGGCCGGCCGCGAGCTTGGACAGCTTGGCGAAGCCGCCCGCGATGGTCAGCCTCGGCACCGGGTGGCGCTTGAGGTACTTGAGGACGGCGCCGGCGAAGTCGCCCATGTCGAGCAGCGCGTCCTCGGGCAGTCCGTGCACGGCGACGGCGACCTTCTCCGACGTCGAACCGGTGCAACCCGCCACGTGGGTGCGGCCCGCCGCGCGCGCCACGTCCACGCCGCGGCGGATCGAGTCGATCCAGGCCGAACAGGAGTAGGGGACGACGATGCCGGTCGTGCCCAGGATGGACAGGCCGCCGAGGATCCCGAGCCGGGGGTTCCAGGTGGAGCGGGCGATCTCCTCGCCGTGGTCGACGGAGACCTCGACGACGACGTCCCCCGTGCCGCCGTGCGCGGCGGCCACCTCGGCGACGGCGTCCCGGATCATCTGCCGGGGCACCGGGTTGATCGCGGGCTCGCCGACGGGCAGCGGCAGGCCGGCCTTGGTGACCGTCCCGACCCCGGGACCGGCCCGGAACACCACCCCGGCACCGGGCTCGCCGGCCCGCACCGTCGCGCGGATGAGGGCGCCGTGGGTCACGTCGGGGTCGTCGCCGGCGTCCTTGACCACGCCGGCCATGGCGCTCGGGCCGCCGGTTGCACCCAGGCCGCCGGGTGCGCCCGGGCCGCTGAGTGTGCCGGCACCATCGGGTGCGCCCGCGTCGCTCGCCGGCCTGAGCTCCTCCGCGGCCAGGGCGAACGCGGGCTGCTGCCCCTTCGGGAGGGTGATGGTCACCGGATCGGGGAACTCGCCGGTGAGCAGCGCCGTGTAGGCGGCCTTGGCGGCGGCGGTGGCGCAGGCGCCCGTCGTCCACCCGTGCCGCAGGCCGCTGCTCTTCAGCTGCCCGGCCCGGCCTCCCGGTTCGGCCACGTCCGCCTCGCTCGCTGTCTCGGTCGCCGTCGCGGCCCCTGCGCCCGTTGCCGCACCGATTGCCGCACGGACCGCCGCCCCCGGCTGCGGCACCGGTCACTGTTCCGGCCGCCGCCCCGGGAGGGCCGCAACGGCCTCCGGTGCCGATTTTCCCCCATGGACCCGGCCGGGCGGCGACCGGGGCCCTCGGTCGGAGCCCGGTGGATCCCGCCCCGGGGCGACGGCAGGGATGTCGGCGGGGGTGCCGGCAGGGATGTCGGCAGGGGTGCTGGTGGGAGCGGTGGTGGCGGCGGTGGGAATGGCCGCCCCGCGTTACCGAGAAGTTCTCTGCACGGGTCTCGAAACCGCCGCCTACCAGTGAGTAATCTGTCGCTCCGCCAGATGCGGGTTCATGACACGGGGTCCGGGCCGGAGAAGCCGGCCGGGCCATCAGAATGCGGGGTTTTCGTGGCAGGGATGAGTCGGCGTACGTTCGTGACGGGCACGTCGGTGGCCGCCGCCTGGGCGGCGCTTTCGCTGGGCGGCGCGCAGTTCGCGTCGGCGGCGGCGCGCGACCAGGCGCTGGCGGCCACCGCCGCGAGAGCCGTCCGGGTGACCGGGACCACGCTCGACCAGGTGGCGACGCCGGTCGGCAGCGGCCCGTACAAGCGGCTGACGGCCGGGCCGGGCTGGCCGCTGGTCGTCCGCGGTGACATCGCGACCCCGGGCAGTGGCCGCGACGACCGCCGCACCGGGCTGGCCAGCTTCGTCCAGTTCTCCGACCTGCACCTGGTCGACACCGAGTCGCCGTTCCGCTTCGAGTACCTGGCCAGGTTCCTCGGCGCCGCGCACCGGCCGCACGAGACCCTGAACGCCCGCGGTGTCTCGGCCCTCGTCGAGCGCGTCAACTCGCTCGCCGGCGGCCCCTACACCGGGATGCCGTTCAGCCTGGTGATGGCCACCGGCGACAACACCGACAACCACGAGCACGCCGAACTCGACTGGTACCTCACCGTGATGGGCGGCGGACGCCTCGCCCAGAACACCGGTGACCCGGACCGCTACGAGGGCGTGCAGAACTCCGGCAGCTCCGCCTACTGGAACCCCGAACTGTCCTTCCAGGACGGCTACAAGGCCAAGGGCTTCCCGCAGATACCCGGCTTCCTGTCGGCCGCAGGCCGGCCCTTCGACGCCCCGGGCCTGCGCACGCCCTGGTACACGACGGTCGGCAACCACGATGACAGCCTGGAGGGTTCGCTCCCGGACCTCGGGCTGCTGAACGACCTCTACACCGGCGAGTACAAGCTGGAGGGCTGCGACGACGCCGAGGCCGGCCGGCTGATGGAGGCCCTGCGGCACGATCCCGCGAGCGCCGCGCTGCTGCTCGGCAAGCTGCTGGCGACCGGCGACGCGGTGCGCGAGATCACCCCGGACGAGCGCCGGCTGCCGTTCACGCTCAAGGAGTTCGCGAAGGCCCACCTCGACCCGGCGGTCACCGGCGCGGGCCCGCACGGCCACGGCTTCACCTCGGACATGGTGAACAGCGGCAAGCTCTTCTACACCTTCCGCATCTCGGAGAAGGTCCTCGGCATCAGCCTGGACACCACCAACCAGGCCGGATTCGCGGACGGTTCGCTCGGCACCGCGCAACTGCGCTGGCTGGAGCAGCAGTTGAAGGCGCACAGCGGGCACTGGTACGACGGCGACGGGCGGAAGGTGACGGGGGGCAGCACCGACGACCTGATCCTGGTCTTCAGCCACCACACCAGCGGCACCATGGGCAACCTGCTGCCCGACCCGCGCAACATCTTCGAGAAGCGGCACGACGGCAACGAGCTGGTGGCACTGCTTCAGCGCTATCCGAACGTCGTCGCGTGGGTGAACGGCCACACCCACATGAACAAGATCACGGCACACGGGCACGCGGTGGCGGAGCGCGCGTTCTGGGAGATCAACACCGCCTCCCACATCGACTACCCGCAGCACGGCCGGATCATCGAGATCGCGGACAACGGGGACGGCACGCTGTCCCTGTTCACGACGCTGATCGAGTCCGACGCGCCGTACGGGACCGACTTCGCCAGTACGTCCGACGCCAACCTGGCCGCGCTCTACCGCGAGCTCTCGTACAACGACCCGTACGGCCGGCCGGCCGCGCTGCTCGGCTCTGGGCAGGACCACAACACGGAGCTGCTGATCACCAAGCCGACGCGGTGACGGGTGGTGGCGGGGCCCAACCGGGTAACGGCTGACGGCGGGACCTCAACCGGGTGACGGCTGACGAGTGACAGCTGACGGGTAACAGATAACAGCTGACAGATTTCGTTATCTGTCAGCTGTTATCTGTTTTCTGTTCCCTGTTACCTGCCGCCCGTCACCCGCCCGCCGTCAGGCCTCCGGGTACCGCCGCGGCGTCCAGACGACCTCGACGCCGCCGCCGCGCTCGACGGCCTGCGTCTGCGACGAGCCGATCAGCAGGATCGTCCGCATGTCGACGAGCGCCGGGTCCAGCTCGCCGAGCCGCACGATCCGGACCCGCTCGGTCGGACCGCCGACGTCGCGCGCCATCACCACGGGCGTCTCGGGCGCGCGGTACTCCAGGAGGAGGTCCCGGGCCAGGCCGACCTGCGTCGTCCGCGACTTGGAGCCCGGGTTGTAGAGCGCGAGCACCAGGTCCGCCGCCGCCGCCGCGCGCAGGCGGCGGGCCACCGCGTCCCACGGCTTGAGCCGGTCCGACAGCGAGACCACCGCGTAGTCGTGCCCCAGCGGGGCGCCGGCCCGGGAGGCGGCCGCGTGCGCCGCGGTCATGCCCGGCAGCACCCGCACCGGCACGTCCCGGTAGGCCTCCTCGCAGGCGACCTCCAGCACGGCCGTGGCCATCGCGAAGACGCCCGGATCGCCCGAGGACACCACGCAGACCCGCCGCCCGCGCCGGGCCAGGTCGAGCGCGAACTCGGCGCGCTCCGACTCGACCTTGTTGTCCGAACCGTGCCGCACCTGCCCCGGCCGCTCCGGCACCCGGGCCAGGTAGGTGGTGTAGCCGACCAGGTCGGTGGCCTCGGCCAGCGCGCCGCGCGCCTCCGGGGTGAGCCAGAGCGGCCCGGCCGGTCCGGTGCCGACGACGGTCACGCTGCCCGTCCCGTCCGCCGTCCGCACGACCGGCTCCAGCGGCGCGACCTTGCTCGGCAGTACCGCCACCGAGAAGTACGGCACGCTCTCGCCGTCGACCTCGGCGAGCGGCAGGATCCGCTCCCCCTCCATGAACGCGCGCTCGACGTACTGCGCGTCCTCCAGCCGGCCCGCCCGCTCCAGCGCGCGGCGGACGGCCGGGAAGGTGCGCCCGAGCTTCATGATCACGGCCGAGTCCGCGGAGGCGATCCGCGCCGCCAGCTCCTCCTCGGGCAGCGTGCCCGGGATGACGGTGAGGGTCTCCTCCGCCTCGGTCAGCGGCTGCCCGAGCCGGGCCGCCGCCGCGCTGACGGAGGTCACGCCCGGCACCACCTCGGTCGGGTAGCGGTGGGCGAGCCGCTTGTGCATGTGCTGGTAGGAGCCGTAGAACAGCGGGTCGCCCTCGGCGAGCACGACGACGTCGCGCCCGGCGTCCAGGTGGGCAGCCAGCCGGGCGGCGGCCTCCTCGTAGAAGTCGTCGAGCGCGCCCCGGTAGCCGCCGGGGTGGTCGGTGGTCTCGACGGTGATCGGGTAGACCAGCTTCTCCTCGATCTGGCCACCCGTCAGATACCGCTCGGCGATCGAGCGCGCGATGGACCGCCCGTGCCGGGCGCTGTGGTACGCCACCACGTCGGCCTTGCCGATGAGTTCGGCGGCGCGGACGGTCACCAGCGACGGGTCGCCCGGCCCGAGCCCGACCCCGTAGAGACGACCGGTGGAGGCGCCCTGAGGGTCGTTCTGGCGCTCGTTCTGACGGGCCGTCACTCTTCTTCGCTCGCAATCGCGTTGATGGCGGCGGCGGCCATCGCACTGCCGCCGCGCCGGCCGCGCACCACCAGGTGCTCCAGGCCGGACGGGTGTTCGGCCAGGGCCTGCTTGGACTCGGCGGCGCCGATGAAGCCGACCGGCACGCCGATCACCGCGGCCGGGCGCGGCGCACCCGCCTCGATCATCTCCAGGAGCCGGAAGAGCGAGGTCGGCGCGTTGCCGACGGCCACCACGGCGCCTTCGAGGCGGGGCAGCCACAGCTCCATGGCGGCGGCGCTGCGGGTGTTTCCCATCGTGCGGGCGAGTTCGGGGACGGACGGGTCGGTGAGAGTGCAGACGACCTCGTTGTCGGCGGGCAGCCGCTTGCGGGTCACGCCGCTGGCGACCATGTTGACGTCGCACAGGATCGGCGCACCGGCGCGCAGCGCGGCGCGCGCGGAGGCGACCACGCCGGGCGAGTACACCAGGTCCTCGACCAGGTCGACCATCCCGCAGGCGTGGATCATCCGCACCGCGACCTGGGAGACGTCCGCCGGCAGGGCGGCCAGGTCGGCCTCCGCGCGGATGGTGGCAAAGGACTGGCGGTAGATGGACGCGCCGTCCTTCTCGTACTCGATCACTTCGTGGTCCTCCTGGCCTCGGCGACCGCCTCGGCCATCTCCTCGTTCGTCACATCCACGGCGGAAACCCCCATCGCGGAAACGTCCACGGCGGAAGCCTGCACGGCCGCGCCGACCTCGCCATCCGGGCCGACCTCGCCGTCCGGGCCGACCTCGCCGACCCCACCGACCGGGCCGGCCGCCGGGCCGTTCACCGTCACCCGGTAGCCCTGCCCAGTGGCGAGCACGTCCACCCACCGCCCGGCCGGGTGGCCGCAGCGCCGTTCACAGCCCGACCAGTGCACGGGCAGGCCGCCGCCGCTCGCCGCGTCCAGTGCGCGCGCCGCGTCCGCCCGCACGTCGGCGAGCGACTTGGCGCACCCGGGCAGCCCGGTGCAGGCGGAGGCCCGCTCCCAGGGCGAGCCGGGCAGCGTCCGGAACCCGGCCGCGGCGAGGTCGGCCAGCCGCTCGGCCGGGGCTCCCGGCAGGACGGCTCCGCGCCAGGGCGTCAGGCGCAGTTCGCCGGCGCAGGCGGCGACCAGCGCGCGCCACTGCGCCGCGCTCGCCCGGCCGAAGCGCAGGCCGACCGACAGCCCGCCGGGCAGCGCGCCGACGACGGGGGCCGCCCCCGTGAACGCGGGCAGCGGCACGGTTCCGGCCGGCAGCAGGTCCGGGACTTCGCGCAGGTGCCAGGCCTTGCGTCCGCTCGCGCGCAGCGCGTCCAGGAAGGAACGGGCCGCGTCCAGCACGGCCGTCACTTCCCGCCCGGCCTCGACGGGGTGTCCTGACGCGGACCGTCCGAGGCGCAGCAGGCGGGTGCCGTCCGGGCCTGCGATCAATGTCACATCGGCGTCGAGCGCGGCGACGTCGCCCCGGCCGTCGTCCAGCGCGAACAGGAACTTGCCGGAGAGTCCGGCCGCCCAGTCGCTCGCGCACAGGCGCGCGTCCAGTTCGCGCACCCACGTCTGCACGTCGGCGCCGGCCCGGGTGTCGAGGCCGGCGAGTGGCGAGGCGACGATGTTGCGCACCCGCTCGTGGGTGTCGGAGGGCAGCAGCCCGGCGGCGCGCAGCCGTTCGGCGAGGTCCGCCGCGCAGTGCGAAGCCAGGCCCCGGAGTTGGACGTTGCCGCGGGAGGTGGTCTCCAGTTCGCCGTCGCCGAGGGCCTCGGCGGCGTCGGCCAGCGCGAGTGCCTGACGGTCCGTCAGGAGACCGCCGGGCAGGCGGACCCGCGCCAGGGCGCCGTCGTCGGCCGTGTGCAGACGAAGCGCCCCTGGGCAGGCGTCCGCGCGCCCCCGGTCGGGCACCGCGGCGCCCGGCGCGGTGGCGTCGGGTGTCGGTGGCATGGCGGCGAGCATACAGATGATCCGATCGGTTGCCTCCGTCCGCTGCATCACACTCCGGCTCCCGGCACGTGCCTCCCGCTCGCACCGCCACCGCGCACCCGGGCACGCGCCGCCCACGCCCCGTCCGCACCCCGCCCACGCCCTGATCGCACACTCACCGCATACCCACCGCACAACCCCGCGCGCACCCCGCGCCCGCGCCTCCCCCGCACCTCGAAGGCGTCCGCACCCGCACCGGCCGGGTCGAAACTCGCTCTCCCCCAGGTCAGCCACACCCCGTACGATGCTGGCGGGCGGTCCCCGCGGACCGCCCGACGCCCGCGACGGCGCAGGGGAGGAAACCGGTGCAAGCCCGGTGCGGTCCCGCCACTGTGACCGCGGCTCACCGGGACGCCCGGTGGCCGCGGGAGCCAGGAACTCCCGCCGTCCTCCACCGGCCCGGGGCGCGGACCCCGAGGAAGGCAGAAATGCACCACCTCTGTCGCATGCCCGCGCCCGCGTCCCCGGCCACGACCAAGGCCACCCGGGCCGCCGCCGTCGCGGCCGCCCCGGCCACCACCGAGGCCGGGAGGGCCTTCGCATGATCCTGCTGCTGTCGACGTCCGACACCGACCTGCTCAGCGCCCGCGCCTCGGCCGGCCCCGTCCCCTACCGGCTCGGCAACCCGGCGCGGCTGGCCCCCGCCGACCTGCCCGCCCTGGTCGAGGGCACCGACCTCGTCGTGGTGCGCCTGCTCGGCGGGCGCCGCGCCTGGCAGGAGGGCCTCGACGCGCTGCTGGCGGGCCCGCGCCCGGTGGTCGTCCTGACCGGCGAACAGGCCCCCGACGCCCAGCTGATGGAGCTGTCCACCGTCCCGGCCGGCATCGCCGCCGAGGCGCACGCCTACCTCGCCCACGGCGGCGCGGCCAACCTGGCCGAGCTCGGCGCCTTCCTGTCCGACACCGCGCTGCTCACCGGCCACGGCTTCGCCCCGCCCGCCTCGGCCCCGGCCTGGGGCCCGCTGGAGCGCGAAGCCCGTACCGAGAGCGGTCCGACGGTCGCCGTGCTCTACTACCGCGCCCACCACATGAGCGGCAACACCGCCTTCGTCGAGACGCTGTGCCGGGCCATCGAGGACAAGGGCGCCCAGGCCAAGGCCTACTACTGCGCCTCGCTGCGCGGCGCCGAGCCCGAGCTGCTGGCCGCCCTCGGCGAGGCCGACGCGATCGTCACCACCGTGCTCGCCGCCGGCGGCACCCGGCCCGCCGACGCGCAGGCCGGCGGCGACGAGGAGGCCTGGGACGCGGGCGCGCTCGCCGCGCTGGACCGCCCGATCCTCCAGGCCCTGTGCCTGACCTGGTCGCGCGCCCAGTGGGAGGCCAGCGACGACGGCCTGTCCCCGCTGGACACCGCGACCCAGATCGCCGTCCCGGAGTTCGACGGCCGCCTGATCAGCGTCCCGTTCTCCTTCAAGGAGCTCGACGAGGACGGCCTCACCGTCTACGCCGCCGACCCCGAGCGCGCCGCCCGCGTCGCCGGCACCGCCGTCAAGCACGCCCGCCTGCGGCACATCCCGGCCGCCGAACGCCGCCTCGCGCTCGTGCTGTCCGCCTACCCGACCAAGCACGCCCGCGTCGGCAACGCCGTCGGCCTGGACACCCCGGCGAGTGCCGTCCGCCTCCTGGACCGGCTGCGCGAGGAGGGCATGGACCTGGGCTCGGACCTGCCCGTCCTCGACGGGGACGACGACGCCCACGAGGGCGACGCGCTCATCCACGCCCTGATCGCCGCCGGCGGCTACGACCAGGACTGGCTCACCGAGGACCAGCTGGCCCGCAACCCGGTCCGCATCCCCGCCGCCGACTACCGCCGCTGGTACGCCGGGCTCCCGCAGGCCCTGCGCGAGCAGGTCGAGGAGCACTGGGGCCCGGCGCCCGGCGAGCTGTACGTCGACCGCTCGCAGAACCCCGACGGCGACATCGTGCTCGCCGCGATCCGCTCCGGAAACCTGCTCGTCCTCATCCAGCCGCCGCGAGGCTTCGGCGAGAACCCGGTCGCCATCTACCACGACCCCGACCTGCCGCCGAGCCACCACTACCTCGCCGCCTACCGCTGGATCGAGGCCGCGCAGGAGGACGGCGGCTTCGGCGCCCACGCCGTCATCCACCTCGGCAAGCACGGCAACCTGGAGTGGCTGCCCGGCAAGACCGCCGCGCTGTCCGCCGAGTGCGGCCCCGACGCCGTCCTCGGCGACCTCCCGCTCGTCTACCCGTTCCTGGTCAACGACCCGGGCGAGGGCACCCAGGCCAAGCGCCGCGCCCACGCCACCCTCGTCGACCACCTCGTGCCGCCGATGGCCCGCGCCGACTCCTACGGCGACATCGCCCGCCTGGAGCAGCTCCTCGACGAGCACTCCAACATCGCCGCGATGGACCCGGCCAAGCTCCCCGCGATCCGCGCCCAGATCTGGACGCTCATCCAGGCCGCCAAGCTCGACCACGACCTCGGCCTGGACGAGCGCCCCGAGGACGACGGCTTCGACGACTTCCTGCTGCACGTCGACGGCTGGCTGTGCGAGGTCAAGGACGCCCAGATCCGCGACGGCCTGCACGTCCTCGGCCAGGCCCCGGCCGGCACCGACCGGGTCAACATCGTGCTCGCCATCCTGCGCGCCCGCCAGATCTGGGGCGGCGTCAGCGCGCTGCCCGGCCTGCGCGAGGCCCTCGGCCTGGACGAGGCCGCGCTCACCCTCGGCGCCACGGACGCGGCCGAGGCGCAGGCCCGCGCCCTCGTCGAGGCCATGGAGGCCGAGGACTGGGCGCCCGAGGCCGTCGAGAAGGTCACCGCCGCGCTGCCGGAGACCGTCCAGGAAGCCGTCCGCGAGGTGCTCGCGTTCGCCGCCACCCAGGTCGTGCCGCGCCTCGCCGCCACCACCGACGAGCTGGACGCCGTCCTGCACGCGCTCCAGGGCGGCTTCGTCCCGGCCGGGCCGTCCGGCTCCCCCCTGCGCGGCCTGGTCAACGTGCTGCCCACCGGCCGCAACTTCTACTCCGTCGACCCCAAGGCCGTGCCCAGCAAGCTCGCCTGGGAGACCGGCCAGGCCCTCGCCTCCTCGCTCGTCGAGCGCTACCGGGCCGACAACGACGGCGCCTTCCCGCCCTCGGTCGGGCTCTCGCTCTGGGGCACCAGCGCGATGCGCACCGCCGGCGACGACATCGCCGAGGCCTTCGCCCTGCTCGGCGTCCGCCCGGTCTGGGACGACGCCTCGCGCCGCGTCACCGGCCTGGAGCCGATCCCGCTCGAGGAGCTCGGCCGTCCGCGAATCGACGTCACGCTGCGCATCTCCGGCTTCTTCCGCGACGCGTTCCCGCACGTCGTCGCGCTGCTGGACGACGCGGTGCGCCTGGCCGCCGCCCAGGAGGAGGCCGAGGCGGACAACTACGTCCGGGCCCACGTGCAGGCCGACCTCGCCGTGCACGGCGACGAGCGCAAGGCCACCGTCCGCGTCTTCGGCTCCCGCCCCGGCACCTACGGCGCGGGCCTGCTCCAGCTGATCGACAGCCGCGACTGGCGCACCGACGCCGACCTCGCCGAGGTCTACACGGTGTGGGGCGGCTACGCGTACGGGCGCGGGCTCGACGGGCGCCCGGCGCGCGAGGAGATGGAGACCGCGTACAAGCGGATCACCGTCGCCGCGAAGAACACCGACACGCGCGAGCACGACATCGCCGACTCGGACGACTACTTCCAGTACCACGGCGGCATGGTCGCCACCGTCCGCGCCCTCACCGGCAAGGCGCCGACCGCCTACATCGGCGACTCGACCCGCCCGGAGACCGTCCGCACGAGGACGCTCACCGAGGAGGCCGCCCGCGTGTTCCGCGCCCGGGTGGTCAACCCGCGCTGGATCGAGGCGATGCGCCGGCACGGCTACAAGGGCGCGTTCGAGATGGCCGCGACCGTCGACTACCTGTTCGGCTACGACGCCACTACGGGCGTAGTTGCGGACTGGATGTACGAAAAGCTGACCCAGGAGTACGTGCTGGACCCCGTCAACCGGGAGTTCCTCGCCGGCGCCAACCCGTGGGCGCTGCACGGGATCAGCGAACGGCTCCTGGAAGCGGCGAGCCGCGGGCTCTGGGAGCAGCCGGACCCGGAGCTGATCGAGCAGCTGCAGGCCGCATTCCTGGAGACCGAGGGGGACCTGGAGGGCGACGAGGGCTGACGCTCCCCGGCGAGGGCTGAGTCCACCGGGCCGGGCCGATCCGTCCGGGCCGATCCGTCCGGGTGTTCCAAACGTGGTGTTCACGTCACCCATCCGGGTGACGTG
>NZ_JBFBDY010000163.1:0-13095 GCF_040683475.1 Kitasatospora sp. NPDC093558
GCGATACGACAAACGCGCCTACATCTTCCATGGCACCGTCACCGTCGCATCAATCCGACTCTGGCTCCGACGATGATCCGCCGTACAGAACCTAGTGCGATAAGCACCCTTGCCGCGAAGGGCAGTTGATCTGCCGTCCGGCGTGTTACGTTCCGAGCCCGAACAGAAAACAGGTGACCCCGGCAGCGCGGCAACGCTCCGGGGCCCGGCACAAGGAGTCGAACCACTCCCATGCGCATCCATCGTACCGAACAGGTACGGCACTTCACCGTGCTTCCCAACGCCGTCCTCCAGTACCGCAAGCTCAGCTACACCGCCCGCGGTCTCCTCGCCGACCTCCTCTCCCGCCCCGACGGCTGGCGCGAGGACGGTCGCCACATGGCCGCCACCAGCCCCCAGGGCCGCGGCGCCGTCCGCAAGGCCCTCAAGGAGCTCGCCGACGCCGGCTTCTACCGCGTCGAGACGGTCCGCCTCCCCGACGGAACGCTCCGCAGCGAAACCCACGTCTACGACACCCCCTGGCCGTCCCCTCCGAGTGCCACCCGTCCGGCGCCCGGTGGCCCGGCTGCCGGTCGTACAGGCAGCCCTCCCGTAAAGAAGCGGGAGCAAGAACCCACCCTCCCCGCGAATCCCGCCGCCGACGAGCAGACCCGACAAGCGGTGGCCACCCTGTTCCGGGCGATCCGCCCCGAGCCTCGCCTCCGCCTCGGCCAAGCCGAAGCGGAGATGCTGGCGCCCCTCGTCGCCCAGTGGGTGGAGCGCGGCAGCACCCCGAGCGACCTCGCCCAAGCCCTCCTCCCCGGCCTGCCGAACCCGATGCACTCCGCCGCAGCCGTGCTCCGCTACCGCCTGGAGCACAAGATGCCCCCTCCCCGCCCTCCGGACCGGCAGCGAACGATCGGCTATGTCGAGTGCACGGAGTGCCGCAACCCGATGCCCCGCCACGGCACCTGCCGTACCTGTACGGGCGGCCATAGACGACCCGCCTCCACCGGATGCGGAGCCACCGTCGCAACGATGGGTGCCACGCGGGCTCGCACCGCCCTGAAAGAGGCCAGAGCCACCCGCACCGCGCCGTCCAACCCCCGTCCACCGGCAGGCTCGCGCCCGTGATGCGGGAGGCGGCCGGAAGGCCGAGGGCGGCCACCTCCGCGCGCTCGATGAGGCCTTCCAGGGCGTGCTTCGATCCGCAGGAGCGGATCGGTGTCCTTGGTCTCCGCTACGTTGTCGGCGAAACGAGACGAAGGGCACCGTTGTGCACGCCGGTATCGAAGAGCTCATGCAGGCCATGTCGCCGGAGCACGGCGCAGATGAGCGGGTCGACTGGGCTGTCGCCCGGGCGAGCTGGGGTGTCACCTTCCCAGAGGACTATCGAGCCTTCATGGCGGTGTACGGCAGCGGTTCGATCAGCGACGAGGTCGATGTCCTCGCCCCGTCGCCCGTCGGAACGACCTTGGTCGCGTCGATGGAAGGCGTGACACGTGACGCCCGCGCCGCCTGGGCGTTCGAGGGCGGCGAGGCCGTCCTCGACGTCGACCCGAGCCACATCCTGGCATGGGGTGTGACCTCCGGCCCCGACTGGTTGTGCTGGCTGACCACGGATGACGATCCTGACCGATGGCCGGTGCTGGTCATCGGCCGTCATGCGAGACCGATGTTCGCGGAGCACCCGTTCGGCATGGCCGAGTTCCTCTGCCGACTGCTGAGTGAGGACTCGGCGCGCTGGGAGCGATGGCCGCTCGGCATCGGACGCCCGCTGCTGATGAACCCGGCGCCGAGCTTCGTGCACTGGCAGGTGCAGAAGGACCGGTGGAACGCCGGCCTCGACCCGGCCACAGGAGCTCCGAGCAAGTATCCCGAGGGTTTCTGACCGCAGCGACGAGACGCGGAAATCAGTGCGAAGGCCGCAGGAAGTCGGCCCGACCGACTTCCTGCGCAGTGGGAACGCCTCCGCGCGGGGCCGCCGCGCTCAGTGGGCCGTCCAGCCCCCGTCGACCGGCAGGCTCGTGCCCGTGATGTACGCGGCGGACGGCGTGCAGAGCCACAAAGCCAGCGCCGCGACCTCCTCCGGCTCGATCAGGCGCTTGATGGCCGTACGGTCGAGCATGATCCGCTCGACGACCTCCGCCTCCGGGATGCCATAAACCTGCGCCTGGGCCGCGATCTGCTTCTCCACCAACGGAGTTCGGACGTAGCCCGGGTTGATGCAGTTGCTCGTGACCCCGTACGGCGCCGCCTCCAGCGCGACGGTCTTGCTGAGCCCCTCCAGAGCGTGCTTCGCCGTCACGTACGCCGACTTGAACGCGCTGGCCCGCAGGCCGTGGACGGACGACACGTTGATGACGCGGCCCCACCCCTGCGCGTACATGTGGGGCAGGGTGCGGCGCAGGATGCGGAATGGGGCCTCCACCATGACGCGTTGGATGAGGGAGAAGCGGTCCGGCGGGAACTCGTGGACGGGGGCGACGTGTTGGAGGCCTGCGTTGTTGACCACGATGTCGGCGTCGGCCGGCAGGGCGTCGACGGCCTGCGGGTCGGCGAGGTCCGCGACGACGGCGTGTCCGCCGATCCGCGCCGCGAGCTCCCGGGCCGGGCCGGCCGCCAGGTCGACGACGTAGACCCGGGCGCCGGCCCCGGCGAGGGCCTCGGCGCAGGCCCGGCCGATGCCCGAGGCGGCGCCGGTGACGAGGGCCGTGCGGCCGTCGAGCGGGCGGGCTGTAGTGGTGTCCATGGGCCAGAACGGTAGGAATACGGGGGCTCGGCTCCCATGTGGCGGGCCACTACAGCATCCTGGTGGACGGTGGTGGTCACCACTATGACGGTCGATCGACGGTTCGACCCCGGAAGCCCAAACCCATCCTGTCCCGGCTTCCCCACAATGGGCGCGGTTGCTTCACCCGTTCGGAGGATTGCTCGGTCAGATCCACCCATAGCGCCCGAATGCTCGCTACATTCACGCCGATTCCCGACAGGGGGCGCCGCCACAGGCAGCCGAAGCGCTGGTAGAGCCCGGTGCGGCGTCCGAGAGGTGTTGACTGATATGCCCCAACGGCCTGCAACCGACAGCCCGGCGTACGGACCGCTCGACCCGCTCGACCAGCACCGCGGTCCGGTCGGCCGGGCCCTGCCGGACGCCCCTGACGCCATGACCGCCCACGCCCCGGCCGCCGACGAGCTGCGGCTGCCCGAGCAGGCCACCACCGACCGGCACCAGTCCGCGACACCCGGGCCCACCGGCGGCGCGGGCACGGCGACGGCCACCGCGACGGCAACGGCCACCGCGACGGCGACCGTCGCACCCCCGGCGACCGCCTCCGGCCACGCGGGCGGCCACGCCGGCCACTCCGGGCCGGCCCCGCAGAACGGCCAGCTGGCCGCGCTGATCGAGGAGGCCGGCTTCTCGCACGCCGGCCTGGCCCGCCGGGTCGACCAACTCGGCCTGGAGCACGGCCTCGACCTGCGCTACGACAAGACCTCGGTCACCCGCTGGCTGCGCGGCCAGCAGCCGCGCGGCGCCACGCCCGCGCTGATCGCCGAGGTCTTCACCCGCCGCCTCGGCCGCCGCCTCACCGCCCAGGACCTCGGCCTGGACGCCTGCGCCCCGGTCTACGCGGGCCTGGAGTTCGCCGAGACGCCGCAGGAGGCGGTGGACATCGTGGCGAGCATGTGGCGCAAGGACAACGGCCCGCAGTCCGAGCTGCGCCGGATCGCCTTCACCCCGGCCGGCCTGGTCGTCCCCAGCCGGGACTGGCTGATCGGCCGCACCGACGAGCGCGTCGCCCGGGACGGCTCGACGCTGGCCCGCCCGGACACCGCCGGCGGCTCGTCACCGGCCGGCCCGCCGACGGCGAACACGCCCACCGCGCCCGGCGCACCGGCCATGGGCCCGCTGCGCGGTCAGGCCCCGGTCGGGCCCGGCCCGCGCAGCGCGGCCGCCGCCGCCGCGCTCAGCCGCGTCCCCACCCAGAGCCGCCGCCCGCCCGCCGCCGTCGAGCCGCCGTACGCCGACCCGGCCCGCGAGCAGCGCCCCGCCCTGCGCGTCGGCCGCGGCGACATCGCCGCCATCCGCGCCGTCGGCGACCTCTTCCGCGCGCTCGACCACGCCTACGGCGGCGGCCACGCCCGCCAGGCGCTCGTGCGCTACCTGGAGAGCGAGGCCGAGCCGATGCTGCGCGGCCGGTACGGCGAGCAGATCGGCCGCGCCCTGTTCGGCGCCGTCGCGGACCTCACCAGGCTGGCCGGCTGGACTTCCTTCGACATCGCCGCCCACGGCCTCGCCCAGCGGTACTTCGTCCAGGCGCTGCGCCTCTCCCAGGCGGCCGGGGACCGCGCCCTCGGCGGGTACGTGCTGGTGACGATGAGCCAGCAGGCCGTCCACCTCGGCCACGGCCGGGAGGCGGTCCAGCTGGCCCGGGTGGCGCAGCAGGGCGTGGGCACCGCGGTGCCGCCCGTCGTCCAGTCGCTGCTGCACGCCGCCGAGGCGCGCGGGCACGGCCTGCTGGGCGACGTCCGGGCGTGCACCACGGCGCTCGTACGGTCCGAACGCGCCCTGGCCGCGGCCCGTCCGGGCGACGAACTCCCCTCCTGGGCGCGGTACTTCGACGAGGCGCAGCTCTCCGACGAGTTCGCCCACTGCTACCGCGACCTCCAGCAGTGGCGCACCTCGGCCCAGCACGCCGAGAAGTCGCTGCGGCTGCGCTCACCCGCGTACGCCCGCAGCCGGATCTTCTGCCGGCTGGTGCTCGCCACCGCGCGGCTCGGCATGGGCGACCTCGACGAGGCCTGCACGATGGCCACCGACGCGCTGCGGGCGGCGGGGGAGATGCGCTCGGCCCGCTCGCTGGAGTACGTCCGGGACTTCCACCGCCGCCTCACGCCCTACCGGGGCAGCCCGGTGGCGCGGGCGTTCGAGGAGACGGCGCGCCAGGCGGGGGTGATCTGACCAGCGGCAGCCGGACGACGAATGCGGATGACGACGGATGCAGGGCCGGGCGCACGACGACGCCCGGCCCGCACCGGCCTGCCCGTCCACCTCACCAGCTCTCGGCGCGCACCCGCGGCTGCCCCGGCTCCGACAGCGGTGGCCGGACGTCGCCGCGCAACCGCTGCGCGGCGAGCGGGAAGACGAGCACCGAGAGCATCCCCGCGCCGACCAGCGCGGCGGCCGTCGAGGACGGCATGTGCCCGGCCTCGACCTCGATCGTCGTGATCACCACGACCAGCGGCAGCGCCGTCGCGCCGTACAGCCCGAGCGCCCCGCGGTCGCGCCGCCCGAGCCCGGCCGGGGCGAGCAGCGCGGCCGGCACGCCGCGCACGGCGAGGAACAGCAGCAGGAACACCGGGACGAGCAGCAGCGTGCCGGGGTCGTGCAGGAGCGCGTCCAGGTTGAAGTTCATCCCGCTGACGACGAAGAACACCGGCACCAGGAAGCCGAAGCCGATGCTCTCCAGCTTGGCCTCGATCACCTCCTCCTCGTGCGCCGGGACGTCGGAGAGCAGCAGCCGGGAGACGATCCCGGCGGTGAACGCGCCGAGCAGCATGTCGAGGTCGAGCCAGATCGCCGCGGCGACCATCACCGCGAGCACCAGGATCACCGCGCGGATCGCGAACTGCCCGGAGGTGCGCAGGGTGCGCTCGATCAGCCGGATGACCCAGTCCGGCCGGGTCCGCCGGGCGCCGAGGATCGCGAGGGCGGTGATGACGGCGAAGGCGCCGAGGATGACGGCGGTCCTGGCGGGGGAGTTGCCGCTGAGCAGGACGGCGATCGCGATGATCGGCCCGAACTCGCCGACGGCGCCGGTGGCCATCACCAACGAGCCGAAGGGGGTGGGTAGTTCGCCCGAGTCGCGGAGGATCGGCAGGATGGTGCCGAGCGCGGTCGTGGTGAGCACGAGCCCGGCGAAGGCGCCGTCCAGCGCGTTCCGGTTGACCAGCGCGCCCACCCCGAGGGCGAGGACGACCGTCGCGAGCCACGCGGTGCCCGCCCGTTTCAGCGGGCCGCCGCGCAGCTTGGCGAAGTCGATCTCGTACCCGGCCAGGAACATCAGCATGGCCAGGCCGAACTGGGAGAGCTCGTTGACGAGGTCGTCGACGTGCGCCCAGTTCAGGAGGTCCGGGCCGATCAGGACGCCGAGCACGATCTCGAACACGACGGTCGGCACGGCGATCCACCGCAGCAGCCGGTCGGCGAGCAGCGGCGCGGCCACCGCGGCGGCGGGGATCAGGATCAGCGCGACCGGTTGGACGGCGGCGCTCACCGCGCGACCGGCCGCAGGGCCCGGACGGCGGTGGCCGTCCCGGCGGGCGAAACCATCCGAATAGCGGTCATATCGTCATCCTGGCACGCCGCCAGGCCGCCACCGCGGCAGCCCGTCCGCGTGTTCCAGGCCGCCACCGCGGCAGCCCGTCCGCGTGTTCCAGGCCGCAGCGGGGTGTCGCGTCTGCGGGCGGTGCGACCTGCGCCGGAGAAGCCCGGACCCGCCGTCAGGCCGCCGCCTCCGCCTCCTGCGCCGAGGCCGGCAGCCCGAGGTCGCGCAGCACCGCCCGCGCCACCCGCCGTCCGGAGACCAGGGCGCCCTGTACGGAGCTGGTGTCCCGGTGGTCCCCGGCGACGTACAGCCCGGCGAGCACCCGCACCGGCCGCTGCGGGTTGTGCGGCGGTGGCATGGCCGGCAGCGCGTCGGGCAGGTGCCGGACGCTGAGGAACTGCCAGCCCCGGGTCGAGGTGCCGTACAGCTCCGCGAGCCGGGCCCGGACGGCCGGTTCGAGCCCGGCCGGGCCGCCCGCGTCGAAGGCGCGCCGCCCGAGCACGGTGGTGGCGACGAGCGCCTGGCCGGCGGGGGCGTACGAGGGGTCCAGCTCGCTGAGGACCAGCGAGTGCGAGACCAGCGGCGGCCGGCCGCCGGGCCGGTCGGCGTCGAGGAGGAGGACGGGTTCGTTCAGCGGGGCCCGGTCGGCGGCGTGGAAGAAGGTGGTGACCGGGTGGAAGTCCGGCAGCCGCAGCCCCGGCATGAGCTCGACGGCCGAGCGCGCGTCGGTGGCGATGACGACGGCCTGGGCGCCGATCCGGCCGTGCGCGGCGGTCTCGACGCCGTCGGCCGCGATCGCGGTGACCTCGATCCCGGTGCGCACGGTGCCGGCGGGCAGTGCGGCGGCCAGCTGGGCCGGCACGGTCGCGATGCCGCCGGCGGGCAGACAGAGCCGCCCGCGGGCGTAGCTGCGCAGGACGAGGTCGGCGACCCGACTGCTGGTCCCGAGCGCCGGGTCGCCGAGCAGGGCGCTGAGCAGCGGCCGCAGGAAGCCGTCGACGGTGCGCGGGGCGAGCCCGTGGCCGGTGAGCGCGCGGGCGGTGGTGGTCTCCGGGCGGGCGTGGATGCGTCCGGCGGGGGTGGCGGCGAGGCGGGCGAGCCAGCTGCCGAGGCGGGCCTTGTCGAGCGGACTGCCGAGCGGGGCCCGGACGGCGGCCTGCCGGGCGGCGGTGAGCTGCGGGTCCCCGGCGCGGTAGCGGCGGCCGGCGCTGTGCACGAGTACGCCGGGCGCGAGCGGGCGCAGCTCCAGGCGGTCGACGTCGAGCGCGCGCCGCAGTTCGGGGAACGCGGTGTTGAGCAGGTGGCTGCCGTCGTCGAGCCGGAACCCGTCCAGCTCGCGGGTGGCCATCCGGCCGCCGATCCGGTCGGTGCGTTCGAGGAGCTGAACGGTGAGGCCCTGGCCGGTGAGTGCGCGGGCGGCGGTCAGGCCCGCGAGGCCGGCGCCCACCACGACGACGTCCGGGTCGGACGGTCGGCGGGCGCGGCGGGTGAAGTCGTACGTGGGCACGGGCGTGCTCCCTCCCTGGTTCCCGGGGCTCCGGCCGACGCAGGCAGCGGGGTGCCGGGACACGGTCCGACGATGTGATGCCCAGTCAGTGTGAGCGTCAGACAAACGCATCGGACCGGATCCGGTGCCCGGAAGGGCTCGGGCGGGGGCGCGGTCACGGACTGTGAGCCGTGGCGGCCCGGTTGGGGGGTCGGCGGGCGCGCACGGTCACCGGGGGCGTGCAGCGCGCCCACCGTGTGCTCCCGTGCGCCCCCTGCCGGAGCCCCGTCCGACCCCCGCCCGGCATATGCCCCTGGCCAGCACGAATGCCGTACGCCCGGTACGTTTCGGGGGCCCCTGCCCGGTACGTTTCGCGAGCCCCCGCCCGGTACGTTTCCCGGGCCCGGAACACCGGACGCGACAGCCCTCGGAGAACTGCCCGCAGCCCTCAGGGAACTGCCCGCAGCCCTCAGAGCGCCGCCCGCACCGCCGCGTCGACGTCCGTGTGCGCGAACTCGAACCCGGCGTCGAGCAGGCGCCGGGGCACCACCCGGTGGCTGCCGACGACCTCGATCGCGAGCTCCCCGAGCACCGCCTTCAGCACCGCCTCCGGCACCGGAAACGGAGTAGGCCGGCCGAGCACGCGCCCGAGGGCCGCGGTCAGTTCGGCGTTGGTCACCGGCTCCGGCGCGGTGAGGTTGAAGGCGCCGGAGAGGTCGTCCCGGTCGATGAGGAAGCGCAGCGCGGCGACCTCGTCGGCCAGCGAGATGTAGCTCCAGTACTGCCGCCCGTCGCCGAGCCGCCCGCCCAGACCGAGCTTGAACAGCGGGAACAGCCGCCCGCCCGCCCCGCCGGCGGCGGACAGCACCAGCCCGGTGCGCGGGTGGACGACCCGGATCCCGGCGCGCTCGGCGGGCCGCGCGGCGGCCTCCCACTCGACGCACACCTCGGCGAGGAAGTCGTCGCCGAGGGGGGAGTCCTCGTCGATCACCCGGTCGCCGGTCTGCCCGTACACGCCGACCGCGGAGGCGCTGACGAGGACCTTCGGCGCCTCCTTGAGCTCCGCCAGCGCGACGGCGAGCGTCTCGGTGCCGAGTACCCGGCTCTCGCGGATCTCCCGCTTGTAGGCGGCCGTCCAGCGGTGGTCGCCGACCCCGGCGCCCGCCAGGTGCACGACGGCGTCGACACCGGCCAGGCCGTCCCGGTCCACCTGGCCGAGCAGCGGGTTCCAGCCGATCGCGGTGGTGCCGTCGGGCTGCGGACCCGTCCTGGAGCGGTGCCGGACCAGCCGGACCACCTCGTGGCCGTCCGCCGTGAGGGAGCGGACGAGCGCCGAACCGATCAAACCCGTGGAGCCTGTGACAGCGATGCGCATGGGCCCATCCTCCCAGTCCTTAACCCGTAGGAGGTTTGGACACCCCTGATTAGGCTGACGCGCATGCATGATGACGATCTGATCATCCGACCCGCCAAGCCCGAGGACGACCGCGAACTCGCCGCCCTCAACCGCGCCGCGTGGACCTCCCTGGCCGAGGTCGCCCCGCAGCCGCCCGAGGAGGACGGCGTCTTCGACGAGCGGCACACCCCGGAGCAGTACCTGCTCGCCGTCGTCGGCGACCGGATCGTCGGCTACATCCGCCCGGTCCCGGCCACCCCGCTGGCCAGCAACCGGCACGTCCGCCAGATCCAGGGCCTGGCCGTCGACGCCTCGGTGCGCGGCCGGGGCGTCGGCCGGAAGCTGGTCGAGGCCGCGTGCGCGGCGGCGCAGGCCGAGGGCGCGCGCAAGATGACGCTGCGCGTGCTCGGCTGGAACACCCCGGCCCGCCGCCTCTACGAGAGCTGCGGCTTCGTCGTCGAGGGCACGCTCGCCGAGGAGTTCCTGCTCGACGGCACGTACGTGGACGACATCTGGATGGCCCGCCGCCTCACCGACTGACAGGCTCCCTCGCCTGACGGTGCATCAGATGTGAACGGATGGTGCAGAGTCGTGACCGGCCCGCGCTGTCTCGACCACCGTCCCGCCGGGTACGGTACGCCCGTGAGCAACTCGACGCCTCCCGGGTGGTACCCGGCACCCGGCCCGGACGGCACCCCCGGTCAGGAGCGCTGGTGGGACGGCAACGCCTGGACGGCCGAGGTGCGCCCGCTCCAGGGCGGCGCCGCCCAGGTCGCCGACGCGCCGACCCAGGGCTGGCAGCCCGCCCAGACCCCGCCCGCGTACGGCTACGGCGCCCCGCAGGACCCGCCACCGCCCGGCTACGGTTACCCGGGCGGCCAGGCCCCGGGCTACGGCTACCCCGCCCAGGGCTACGGCGCCCCCGAGTACGGCCAGGGCTACGGGGGCCAGGACTACGGGGCCTACCCCGGCACCCAGCAGCCCGGCTACGGCTACCCGCCGCCGGCCCGCAGTGGGGGCGTGAAGCCCGCCGTCGTCATCGGCATCGCCGTCGCGCTCCTCACCGTGGGCGCCGTGATCGCCGGCCTGGCGCTCAGCGGCGGCTCCCCGACGGCCGATCCGACCCCGAACCCGACGGTCACCGTCACCAAGAGCGAGGCCCCGGCGCCCGTCCCCAGCCCGACGTACACCCTCCCCACCAACGGGCCGACCCCGACGCCGACCCAGCGGGCGCCCAAGCCCGCGCCGGTCCTCAAGAGCACCGTGCCGGATCCCCAACACGCCATCACCGTCCCGCTGTTCGACGGCTGGGACGACTTCCCCAGCGTCGGTGCGAAGACCACGCTCTACCTCGGCTCCGGCCGCTACACCTGCCCGGACGGGAACAACACCTGCATCCGCGGCCAGTTCGCGATCCAGCGGGACGCCATCCAGGGCGCCACCGCCAAGGCCGCCGCCGAGGCCGCGATGCCCGCCTACGCGGCCGAGATCTTCAGCGGGATGACCTCGCACACCGACTCCGGCTCGGGCTCCGTCACCGTCGCGGGCGTGCTCGGCTATGCCTCCCGCTGGCACGTCCGCACCAGCGACGGCACCCAGGGCTACGTCCTGCTGGCCGCCCTCCCGGCCAAGGGCGGCGGGTTCGTGGTGCTCGAGGGCGGCGTGGACGACGACCCGGCCGCGCCGGACGCCTCCGTGCTGGACCAGATCCTCCGGGGCATCAAGCAGGACGGCAGCGCCGGCACGGGCAGCACGACCTGACCGTACCGGAGTCCGGGAGGAGCGCGGCGCTCAGTCCCCGTAGCGCTCCCAGAGCTTGGGGAAGCGTTTCGCCATGGCGTCCGGATCGTCGAAGTCCAGCGGAGTCCCGGACGGACGGCCCGCCGGCTTCCCGCCCACGTCGGGCAGCGGCAGGCCGGTGAGCTGCTCGTAGGCCTCGTCGGCGGCGTAGCCGAGGTCCTCGGCCTCGCCGTCCTCCTCCTCGTCGAACTCGGGCAGCAGGTCGGCCAGGTCGTCCGGCTCGTGCAGCCCGCCCTCGAAGACGTCCCGGCCCTGGCCGATCAGCCAGCAGCGGAAGAAGTCGAAGGTGTCCTCGGAGGAGTCGCCGAGCAGCAGGTGGGCGGCGCCCCACAGGTCGTAGCGGTAGGCGCGCTGGAAGCGGGCCTCGAAGAGCCGGCCGAAGTCGATGACGTCGTCCGGGGTCAGCTGGACGAGGTGCTCCACCAGCCGGTCGGCCTGCTCGTCGGGGTCGCCCTCGGCGGCCTCCCGGGTCTCGTCGATGATCTGCCAGAAGTCGGTCTCGTCCATCACCGCTCCAGCATCCCCGCTCGCCCGCCTCCGCGCATGCCATGGCCCGGCGAAACGCTGGTGACGATCGTGTGCGGAACGGCGGAAACGGCGGAACCCCGCGCCGTCCGGGGACGACGCGGGGTTCCGCGGGACTGCAACCGGTCAGAGGCCGAGCTCGACCTCGAACTCGCCGGCCTCGAGGATCTCCTTGACCGCGACCAGGTAGCGGGCGGCGTCGGCGCCGTCCACCAGGCGGTGGTCGTAGGAGAGCGACAGGTAGGTCATGTCGCGGATGCCGATGGCGGTGCCGCCGTCGGCCTCGATGACGACCGGGCGCTTGACGGTGGCGCCGATGCCCAGGATGGCGACCTGGTTCGGCGGCACGATCACGGTGTCGAACAGCGCACCGCGCGAGCCGGTGTTGCTGATGGTGAAGGTGGCGCCGGACAGCTCGTCCGGGGTGATCTTGCTGTCGCGGACCTTGGTGGCCAGCTCGGCGGTCTTCTTCGAGATGCCGGCGATGTTGAGGTCGCCCGCACCCTTGATGACCGGGGTCATCAGACCCTTCTCGGAGTCCACCGCGATACCGATGTTCTCGGTGTCGAAGTAGGTGATGGTGCCCTCGGCCTCGTTGATCCGGGCGTTGACGACCGCGTTGGTCTTCAGCGCCTGGGCGGCGGCCTTGACGAAGAACGGCATCGGGGACAGCTTGACGCCCTCGCGGGCGAGGAAGGAGTCCTTGGCCTTGGCGCGCAGCGACATGATCTTGGTGACGTCCACCTCGACCACGCTGGTCAGCTGGGCCTGCTCGTGCAGGGCCTTCAGCATGTTGTCGCCGATGACCTTGCGCATGCGGGTCATCTTGACCGTCTGGCCACGCAGGGCGGACGGCGCGGCGACGGCCTTCGGCGCGGCGGCCGGGGCGGCGGCGACCGGGGCCGGCGCGGCCTTGGCGGCCTCGGCGGCGGCGATGACGTCCTGCTTGCGGATGCGGCCGCCGACACCGGTGCCGGTGACGGAGGACAGCGCGATGCCGTGCTCGGCGGCGAGCTTGCGCACCAGCGGGGTGACGTAGGCGTCACCCGCGTCTGCCACCGGGGCAGCCGGGGCGGCCGGGGCGGCGACGGGGGCCGGCGCGGCAACCGGAGCCGGAGCGGCAACGGGGGCCGGGGCGGCGACCGGAGCCGGAGCAGCGGCGACCGGGGCCGGGGCGACCGGAGCGGCCGGGGCGACCGGAGCCGGAGCGGCAACCGGAGCCGGGGCTGCGACGGGGGCCGGGGCAGCGACGGGGGCCGGGGCAGCAACCGGAGCCGGAGCGGCAGCAGCCGCACCCGGGGCACCGATCAGCGCGAGCTGGGCGCCGACCTCGGCGGTCTCGTCCTCGGCGACCAGGATCTTGACGACGACGCCGGCGACCGGCGACGGGATCTCGGTGTCGACCTTGTCGGTCGAGACCTCGAGCAGCGGCTCGTCGACCTCGACGGTCTCACCCTCGGCCTTCAGCCAGCGGGTGACGGTGCCCTCGGTGACCGACTCGCCCAGCGCGGGCAGCAGGACCGGGGTGGCGTCGCCGGCCGGGGCGGCCGGAGCGGCGACCGGAGCCGGAGCAGCCGGGG
>NZ_JBFBDY010000164.1:0-13035 GCF_040683475.1 Kitasatospora sp. NPDC093558
GGGTGCGTGCATCGCAAGGCGGAGGAGGGACGCGATGCGGAGCATCGGCGACCGACGACAACGCGGCGAGGTGCGTGCCCCAACGCCGCACGGCAGGCGGGAGTCCGGAGACAGGCCCCGGGGCCTGTCTCGCGTGAACGGATACGGGTCAGCCGCCGCTGCCGTAGGTGGTGTTCGCGCAGATGTCGTCGTCCGCGGAGCGGGCGTCGTTGGTGACGGTGGTGGGCAGCGGGGCCGGGGCGCCGGCGGCGGCTGCGGCTGCGGGGGCGCTGGTCGGAGCGGCGGCGGCGCCGTTGGCGGCGGCGAAGTCCTTGCCCACGATCACCGTGACGCCCGCCGAGGTGCCGGACTCGACGGTGGCGCCGGGGAACAGCGCGGCGACCTTCTCGGCGTTGGCCTTCTGGCCCGAGCCGTACTCGATCATGGTGGTCTTGTACTTCGTGCTGGCCGCCTGGCCGGCCGTGGTGGCGGTGAACTTGGCGGTCTTCAGCAGGTCGGTCGCCTTGCCGGCCAGCCCGTTGGTGACCGTGCCGTTGTAGACGGCGACCTTGACGGCCTCGTTGGAGGTGTCGGCGGCGGGCGCGGACGGGCTCGGCGCGGCCGGCTGGGGCGAGCTGGGGGCGGCCGGGGCGCCGTCCTGCTGGCCGGTGGCGTTCTGGCCGTCGATGGTGTGGTCGGCCTTGAGCGTGTCCCAGAGCTTCTGGGCGTCCGGCTGCACCAGGTCGATGTTGGCGTCCTGGGTGCGGTAGCGCCAGGGGGCCGTCACGAACTTGAGGTCGTGCATGTCGATGTTCTTCAGCGACAGGCCGAAGGACAGCAGCTTGTCGGCGGAGCTCAGCCCGGGGTCGACGGTCAGCGACTTGGTGGCGGCGTCGGCGAGCGGCAGCAGGTTGGTGGGGCTCAGCCCCTCCTTCTTGATCTTGGTGGCGAGCGAGCTCATGAACGCCTGCTGGCGCTTCATCCGGCCGATGTCGGAGCCGTCGCCGATGCCGTGCCGCAGCCGGACGTAGTCGAGCGCCTTCTGCCCGTCCACGGTCTGCTTGCCCTGCGGGAGGACGAGCTCGCCCTTCTTGTGCAGGTTGGGGTTGATGTCGCCCTCGTAGATGGCCTTGGGCAGGCACACGTCGACGCCGCCGACGGCCTTGGTCATCGAGGAGAAGCCGTTGAAGTCGACCACGATGGTGTGGTCGACCCGGATGCCGGTCAGCTTCTCGATCGCGTTCTGGGCGCAGGCGGGGTTGCCGGCGTCGCTGCCGCCGACCGAGAAGGCGGCGTTGAACAGGTCGTTGGTGGGCTTGGTCCACTTGCCGCTGGGCAGCTTGCAGGATGGGATCTGGACGATCGCGTTGCGCGGGATGGAGATGCCGACGGCGTGCTTGTGGTCGGCGTAGACGTGCAGCAGGATCGTCGTGTCCGAGCGCGCGCCGCCGTCCTCGCCGCCGCCGAGGTCGGAGTTGTTGCCGCCGCGGCTGTCGGAGCCGATGAGCAGCACGTTGACCGGCTTGTTGCCGTCCGCGTCGGCCTGGGCCTCGGGCGGGCGGTCGGTGGCTATCGCGTCCGCGTCGAAGGACTTGATGTTGCTGTTCAGCTTGAAGTAGATCGCGCCGCCGGTGCCGGCGAGCAGCACCAGGACGCCGGCCGCCGACCAGGCGACGATCTTCTTGACGTTCTTCTTCGGCTTCCGGCTGTTGCGGGCCGCCGCACGGCCGCCGCCGCCCGCGGGCGGGGCGCCCTTGCCACCCTTGCCCTGCGCGGCCCTGCGCGCCTCGGCCCGTCCTCCGGCGCGCGGCTGCGGGACGGCGCTGTCGCCGTCCGTGGTGGCCGCGTCGGGCGCGTCCTCGCCACGAGCCGGGCTCTCGCCCCGTTGACCTGCCATCCGCGTACCTTTCACCGCCGGAAGCGCTGCCCGTGATGATCGGGCACACCGTACTGTGGGAGACGGTCGGGACCGCACCCGGGTTGCACAATACGAAGGCCATATAAGAACTACGGCCATCAACGGAGAATACAAGCCGGTCACTCGCGCACCGTGTGACCAAGGTCTCCGCACCGGACGGGCGCAGCGCGGGCGGGATACCGGCCCGCCGTGCGCGAACCGGGATCCCGGGAGGCCGGCCACCGTCACCGCCGGTGCTTGGGGCCGATCATCAGGAAGAGCACCCGCGTCACCAGCACCGCGCTGATCACCATCAGGTTGTAGCCGAAGAGTTCGAACAGCCCGAGCCCCTTGCTCAGCATCGGTCCGCCGCTCGTGCGCAGCAGTTGGACGCCGACCAGGCCGATCACGCCGGCGAGGAAGGCGAGCAGGATCTCGTGGACCAGCGAGCGCACGAAGCGGCGGTCCTCCGGGTCGGCGAACATCCGCACGCCGACGGTCAGTTGGCCGCCCTCGATGGCCGCGCCGATCCGCTCGACCCGGCGCGGCAGCCGGCGCAGCACCGGTACCAGGCCGAGCAGTTCCTCGGCGACGTCGCGGCCGAGGGTCTCGGGCCTGAGCTTGCGCAGATGCTGGGCGGCGGCGATGGACCGGGCCTCGGCGACGACGTCGTAGCCGGGCACCAGCCGGTCGAGCGAGCCCTCCATGGTGGCGAGGGCGCGGAACACGGCGGCGATCTCCGGCGGCACGGTGATGCCGTGCCGGGCGACGATCGCGAACAGGTCGGCGAACATCTCGCGGTCCGGCTTGACCCCGGGGGCGAAGTGCCGGGCGAGGAACTGACCGACGGCGCGCTCCAGTTGGCGCTCGTCGATGTGCTCGGGGTGGACCACGAGCTCGATCAGCGCGTCGGACAGGCCGCCCGGGTCGCCGCGGTGCAGGGCCAGCAGCATGCTCCGCAGGGTGGCCCGCAGCGAGCGGTCGATCCGGCCGACCGAGCCGAAGTCGAGCATGCCGAGGGTGCCGTCGTCGAGCAGCAGCAGGTTGCCGGGGTGGGGGTCGGCGTGGAAGACGCCGCTGGTCATGATCTGGCCGAGCAGGCACTCCAGCAGCGCGCCGGCCAGCGCCTCGCGGTCCAGCCCACGCTCGTCCAGCACCTTGGGCGCGCTGTGCAGGGGGATGCCGGTCATCCACTCGCTGACCAGCACCCGCCGGCCGGTGAGCCGCTCGTGCACCTCGGGCACCCGGACCAGCGGGTTGCCGCCGGACTGTTCGACGGCCGCCGCCACCGACACGGTGTTGCGGGCCTCGATGCGGAAGTCGAGCTCCTCGTGCACGGAGACGGCGAAGCCCTGGGCCAGCGCGACGGCGCCGACGCTGCGGCCCCACTCGGTGTGCCGCTCCAGGCGCTCGGCGAAGCGGTAGAGGATGTCCAGGTCGTCGACGACGATCTCGCGCGCGCCGGGGCGCTGCACCTTGACCGCGACCTGCTGCCCGCCGGACAGCCGGGCCCGGTGGACCTGGGCGATCGAGCCGGCCGCGTACGGCTGGGTGTCGAACTCGGCGAACACCTCGTCCGGCGCGGCGCCCAGCTCCTCGCGCAGCACCCGCTCGACGGACTCCCAGGGCTCCGGGGAGGCCTGGTCCTGGAGCAGGCTCAGCTCGGCGATGAACTCGTGCGGCAGGAGGTCGTAGCGGGTCGACATCACCTGCCCGAGCTTGACGAAGGTGACCCCGGCCTCCTCCAGCGCCAGCCGCAACGAGGCCGCCAGCACGGCCCGTTCGGCGGCGGCCCCGGGCCCGCGGCGGGTGCGCCCGCTGATGAACCGGCCGAGGCCGTGCCGGACGAAGATCCGGCTGAGCCGGCCGTAGCGCCGGGTGCGGGCCACCTGGCGGCGCAGCGAGCCCGGCAGCCGGGCCAGGCCGAGCACCGGGGACGAGGGCAGCAGCACCTCGGTGGCCGCCAGGAAGACCATGGCGACCACCAGCGAGACCCCGACCTCCAGGGTCACCAGGGCGAAGGGCTGCACGCCGCGCAGCGGGTAGCTGACGAGGCTGCCGCTGGCCAGGCCGACCGCGCCGGTGGCGATCGCCCGCCCCTTGCCCAGCCGGATCCCGAGCAGCCGGCGCGCGCCCGAGGCGAGGCCGAAGACGAAGACGCACAGCGACAGCGCCCCCAATAAGACGATGGCGGCAGTACTCATGGTTGTTCCCCCCGTGGTCCGTAACCGGCCATCGATCGTATGGTGCCGACCCGCCGTCAGAAGGGCCGCCCGGACGATCGGGTGCCGCTCCTCGCCTTACGCGCGCCTCCCCCGCGTCCCCGCAATCCCCTCACAGCCCCCGCCTCTTCCCCCCGCCGACGGGGTGTGCTTCGGCCGGACGCATGCCTTATGTTGCACAGGCAACACACGGGGGAGACGGCAGGCGGCGAATGGCACGGGACTACGACAGTCAGCTGCTGGAGTCGGTGGCGGTGCGTCGGCGCAGGATGCGCGACGCGCTGCTCTTCGGCGCGCAGCGGGTGCGGCGGACGGCCGACGAGCGGCTCGGGAAGGTGTTCGTAGGGATCGCGATCGCGGCCGTGCTGTGTGCCGGCTGCGTCGGGTGGTCGTTCCTGCAGACCACGCTGGCCAAGCAGAAGGCCGAGCAGCAGAAGCAGCAGCAACAACAGCAGCAGTTCCAGGTGCCCCACGACTCGCCGGACCCGTCGCGCCCACCCACGCCGCAGGTGTCACCGACGGTGGCCCCGACAGCGGCCCCGACGGCAGCTCCGTCGGCGGCCCATCAGGTGAGCCCTCAGGCGGCACCGGCAAAGGCTGCGAAATCCCCCGAACCGGCCCATTCGTAGAAGCATCGGCCCGAGAGGTCGCAAAGGTCGCGATGATAGGTTCCCGCAAGTGGTGAGCACAGCAACGACGTCCCCGGCCCGTCTCAGCAGGGTCACCCTGATCGGGGAGCGGCGCCGGGCCGACGTGGTCCTGCCCTCCGACACCCCGATCGGCCTGCTGCTGCCGGACGTGCTGCAGCTGCTCGACGACCGGGCCGACACCCGTCCGATGACCCGCCAGCTGGTGACCTCGGACGGTTCGGCGCTGCCGCACGACAGCACCCTGGACTCCGCGGGCGTCGCCGACGGCGCCGTGCTGCGCCTCGTCCGCGCCCACTCCGCCCCGCCCGCCCCCGTCGTGCACGACGTCGTCGACCTCGTCGCCGACGACCTGGACCTCCAGGCCTGGCGCTGGCGCCCGGCCGCGCGCCGCGGCAGCGCCGGGGTCGCGACGGTGGCGTTCGCGGTGACGGCCGCCGTGCTGGCCCGGCACGAGTTCCCGCTGGCCTCGCTGGCCGGCGGGCTGCTCGCGGTGGCCGCCGCGCTGCTGGCCGCGGGCGCGCTGGTGTCGAAGATCGGTCCCGGCAACCGGGGCCTGGCCACGGCGCTGCTGCTGGCCGCGGGCGGGCTCGGCATCCTCGGCGCGTGGAGCGCCGCGGACGCCTACCACTGGGGGCCGCCGCTGCGGCTGGCCGCCGTGGTGGGCTCCCTGATCGTGACGGTCGTCATGCTCGGCTTCTTCTCGCCGCTCGGCCGCGGCGGCCTGATCGGCGCCGGCGCCCTCACCGCGATCACCGCGGTGTGGGAGGCGGCGGCCGCCGTCCACACCGAGCCGGCCCGGGTCGGCGCCCTGATGGCGCTGTTCTCGGTGGTACTGCTCGGCGTCCTGCCGCGGCTCGCGCTGATGGCCTCGGGCCTGACGGCGCTGGACGACCGCCGCTCGGCCGGCGCCTCGGTGAGCCGCCACTCGGTCGGCACGGCCCTGGCCGCGACGCACCGCGGCCTCGCGCTCGCCACGATCGCGACCGCCGCGTCGGCCGCCGCCGCGGGCTGGCTGCTCACGCTGGCCGCGAAACCGACGGCCTGGACGGTGGTGCTACCGTCGCTCGTCGCCGTGGTGCTGCTGTCCCGGGCACGGGCGTTCCCGCTGGTCGCCGAGGTCGTGGCGCTGCTGGCCGCGGCCGCGGTGCTCGTGGTGCGCCTGGTGGTGCTGTGGGTCGGGCACGGCGGCGGGGCCGGGGCGCTGGCCGTGCTGTGCGTCGCGGCGGTGCTGCCGCTGGTCGCGCTGGCGGTGCAGCCGCCGGAGCACACCCAGGTGCGGCTGCGCCGGGTGGCCGATCTGGTGGAGTCGATCGGCATGGTGGGGCTGTTCCCGCTGGCCGTCGGGGTGTTCGGGGTGTACGGGCAGCTGCTCGGCAAGTTCTGAGTCGCCGAGTTCTGAGTCGCCGGCAGCAGGTCGGATCTGGAGGGGCAGAGGAAGTCATGTCGAACGGGGAGAACTGGCAGGGCGACGTCCTGCGCGACCTGCGGGCCCAGCTCGACGGCTCCGCGTGGGGCCCGCCGTCGGCCGACGCGGCCCAGCCGTCGCCCGCGGGACCACCGCAGGACCAGGTCCCGTACGACCACGCGCCGCCGCAGGCCCTCGCCGCGCAGCAGTTCCAGCCGGAGCAGTTCCAGCCGCCGCAGGACCGGCAGCCGTACCCGCAGCCCCAGGTGACGGCCCAGCGGACGCCCGAGTCCCGCCCCACCGTCGACCGCAGCCTGACCGCGCTCGGCCGCAAGCCGCGCGGCGGCGAGCCGTTCGCCGCACGGGCCGCGCACGCGGTGTGGAAGAACGTCTCCTCCTCCGCCTCCCGCGAGGTCGCCGAGATCACCCGGATCGCCGAGGCCCTCCAGCAGCCGGTGACCACCGGCCGCCAGATCGCCGTCACATCGATCCGCGGCGGCGCCGGCAAGTCGACGGTCGCCGCCCTGCTCGGCACCACCTACGCCCACTACCGCCAGGACCCGGTCCTGTTCGTCGAGGCCGACACCGCGCTCGGCTCACTGCCGATCCGGCTCGGCACCGAGACGCTGCGCTGGACGGCCAGCGACCTCGCCGAGATCGTCAAGCCGCAGATGTCCCTCCTGGACATCACCGGCTACCTGGTCCAGCTGCAGAACAACTCCTGGCTCCTGCCGGGCAGTCAGGGCCAGATCGGCGCGATGCTCGACGCCCGCGGCTACCAGCGCGTCATGGTCGCGCTGCGCCGCTACTTCGGCGTCACCGTCGTCGACTGCCAGACCCTGCCCGACGAGGTCGCCCGCGTCGCGCTCTCCGCCGCCCAGGCCCGGGTCATCACCACCCCGGCCACGCTCGACGGCATCTCCAGCACCCACGCCGTCCTGCAGTGGATGCGCGCCCTGCCCGCGCACGTCATCGCCGGGACGGTCGTCGTCGTCACCGAACTGACCCCGCACGCGGGCGTCGACGTCGAGGCCGCCGTGCGCACCCTGCGCTCCACCGGCACGACCGTCCACGTGCTCCCGTACGACCGCCACCTCGCCGCCGGCGGCATCATCCGGACCGACCTGCTCGCCCGCGCCACCCGGAGCACCGCCACCCGGCTCGCCGCGGACGTCTTCCAGCTCTCCCAGAAGCGCCACTGACGATGAGTACCCGACTGATCCACCGCCCGGCCCGGACGGTCCGTCCGCCGGCCGCCCCCGAGGCCCGCACCATCGAGGCCCCGCCCAACCTGCCCGAGGGCAAGGCCGGCAACGTCGCGATGTCGCTGCTGCCGATGGCCGGCGTCATGTCGTCCGTCGTCATGATGACGGTCGTCCGCAACAGCCAGTTCGCCGGACTCGGCGCGATCATCCTGCTGGTCACCGTCCTGGGCTCGGTCGGCATGCTCTTCTCCCAGCGCGGCAAGGCCCAGCGCACCCGCCGCACCCAGCGCGAGGCCTACCTCGCCTACCTGGAGGACCTCCGCGAGGAACTCGCCACCGAGGAGCGCGCCCGCGGCGACCACGCCGACGTGCTCAACCCGCCGCCCGGCGCCCTCTACGACATCGTCCGCGACCCGGCCCGGCTGTGGGAGCGCCGCCGCGTCGACGGCGACTTCCTGCGGGTGCGCGTCGGCACCGGCGAGATGCCGGTGCGCGACCTGCGGATCGGCCAGCAGGCCTCCTCCGCGCTCACCCCGCCCGACCGCTTCATGCTCAACGAGGCCTCGGCGCTGACCACCCGCTTCCGCACCGGCACCGAACTCCCGCTCACCGTCCCGCTCGACCGCGTCGGCGACGTCAGCGTCATCGGCCCGCGCGAGGACTGCCTGCGGGTCGCCCGCGCCCTGCTCGCGCAGACCGCCGCCCTGCACGCGCCCGACGACGTCGCCGTCGCGCTGGCCGTGCCCGGCGAGCGGCTCGCCGACTGGGAGTGGGCCAAGTGGCTGCCCCACCTGCTCGACCCCGACCAGTACGACGGCCCGGTCGCCGCCCGCCGCATCGCCCCCTCGATGGCCCAGCTGGCCCGCCAGCTCGGCCCCGAGCTGCGCCGCCGCGCCTCCTACGCGGCCGAGGTGCGCCGCGGCCTGTCCGGCGCGGACGCGCTGTCGATGAGCTCCCGGCTGCTGGTCGTCGCCGACGGGCACGGCGAGGACGCCGTCGACCTGCCCCGCCCGGACGACGCCGTCGGCCTGCGCGAGATGGGCGTCACCGTCCTGCACCTGCTGGAGCGGCGCATCCAGGAGCCCGGCCAGATCGGCGTGCGGATCACCGTCGAGGGCGACCAGGTGCTCATCGAGGACCTCCGCCAGGACCAGCCGATCAGCGCCCACGGCACCGTCGACGAGGTCGGCCCGTCCTTCGCCGAGGGCCTGGCCCGGATGCTCGCCCCGCTGCGGCTGTCCGCCGAGTCGCTCGGCGACGCGCCGCTCAGCGGGCCGGTCGAGTTCGCGGGCCTGCTCGGCATCGACGACGTCGCCCACCTCGACCTCGCCCGGCTGTGGGCCCCGCGCGGCGAACGCGCCTTCCTGCGGGTGCCGATCGGCATCAGCGACAGCCACGACCCGGTGCTGCTCGACCTCAAGGAGTCCTCCGAACTGGGCATGGGCCCGCACGGCCTGTGCGTCGGCGCCACCGGCTCCGGCAAGTCCGAGCTGCTGCGCAGCCTGGTGCTCGCCCTCGTGGCCACGCACCCGCCGGAGGACCTCGCGCTCGTCCTGGTCGACTACAAGGGCGGCGCGACCTTCGCCCCGTTCGCGAACCTGCCGCACGTGGCCGGCGTGATCACCAACCTGGAGAACCAGGCCGGTCTGGTCGAGCGCGTGCACGCCTCGCTCGCGGGCGAGGTCAAGCGCCGCCAGCAGGTCCTCAAGGACGCCGGGAACGTCGCCGACATCGGCTCCTACGCCGCCCTGCGGGCCGAGCGCCGGCCCGACCTCGACCCGCTGCCGCACCTGTTCGTCGTCATCGACGAGTTCGGCGAACTCCTCACCGCCAAGCCGGACTTCATCGACCTGTTCCTGTCCATCGGCCGGATCGGGCGCTCCATCGGCGTACACCTGCTGCTCTCCAGCCAGCGCATCGAGGGCGGCAGCCTGCGCGGCCTGGACACCTACCTGTCCTACCGGCTCGGCCTGCGCACCTTCTCCGCCGACGAGTCCCGCACCGTCCTCGACACCACCGACGCATTCCACCTCCCGCCGCTGCCCGGCTTCGGCTACCTCAAGGTCGACACCAGCCACTACGAGCGGTTCAAGGCCAGCTACGTCTCCGGCGCCTACCGCGGCCCGGTCCAGCGCGACGACGAGGACCCGGGCCCGCTCGCCCTGGAGTACGGCGCCTTCAACACCCCGGCCAAGGCCGAGGGCCAGGACGGCCCGGAGCCGGCCGCCCGCCGCCGCACCACGGGACCGACCGAACTCGGCGTCGTCGTCGGCCAGCTGGAGAACGCCGCCGCCCCCGTCCGGCGGATCTGGCTGCCGCCGCTGCCCGCCGCGATCGCGCTGGACACCGTCGCCGGACCGCTCGACGTCGGCCCGCGCGGCATGCAGCTCACCGGCCGGCGCGGGCGCCTCCAGGTGCCGCTCGGCCTGCTCGACGACCCCACCCGGCAGTGGCAGGGCAACTGGTTCCTGGACCTCACCGTGGCCGGCGGCCACGTCGCCTTCATCGGCGGCCCGCAATCCGGCAAGACCACCCTGCTGCGCACCCTCGTCCTGTCGCTCGCGCTCACCCACACCCCGCAGGAGGTCGGCGTCTACGGCCTCGACCTGGTCGGCGGCGGCCTCCAGGCGCTGGCCGGCCTGCCGCACGTCGGCGGCATCGCGGGCCGGGCCGACCGCGAGCGCGCGGCCCGCACGGTCGAGGAGGTCCGGGCGATGCTCACCGCCCGCGAGGACCTGTTCCGCGACCACAACATCGACTCCGTCGACCAGCTGCGCACCCTGCACGCCGCGGGCCGGCTGCCGCAGCTCGCCTCCGCCGAGATCGTCCTGGTCATCGACGGCTTCGGCGCGCTGCGCGACGACTTCGAGGAGCTCGACGACGCCGTCGTCGACATCCTCAAGCGCGGCGGCGGCTACGGCATCCACGTCGTCGCGGGCATGCTCCGCTGGAACGACGTCCGGATCGCCGCCCAGTCGAACTTCGGCACCCGGATCGAGCTGCGGCTCAACGACCCGACCGAGTCCAGCATCGAGCGCAAGCTCTCCGAGACCCTCTCCCCCGACGAGCCCGGCCGCGTCCTGACCGACGGGCGGCTGTTCGCCCAGGTCGCGCTGCCCCGGATCGACGGCCTGGCCGACAACGGCGAGCTCGGCACCGTCCTGGAGCAGACCGCCAGGACCGTCCGCGCCACCTGGACCGGCGAGCTCGCCCAGCCGGTCCGCGTGCTCCCGCACGTCCTGGAGCCGCACCTGCTGCCCGGCCCGGTCGCCGAGCCGCGGCGGGTGCCGATCGGCCTGGACCAGGGGGCGCTCGCGCCCGTCCTGCTCGACCTGTTCCACCACGACCAGCACCTGCTGGTCATGGGCGACAGCGAGTGCGGCAAGTCCAACCTGCTGCGGACCATCGCCGGCGGGCTGATCGAGCGGCACGGCGAGGACGAGATCGTGTTCGCCGTGATGGACCCGCGCCGCAGCCTGCGCGGCGTCATCCCCGAGGAGTACAACGGCGGTTACGCCTACAACGCCCGGATGTGCGCCGGCCTCGCCGCCGCCGTCGCGGGCGAGCTGGAGAAGCGGCTGCCGGACGAGAACGCGCCGCTGGAGGACCTGGAGCCGGGCCGCTGGCGCGGCGGCGGCCCGCGGATCGTGGTGCTCGTCGACGACTACGACGTCCTCACCACGGCCGGCCAGGGCCCGCTCGCGCCGTTCCTGCCCTACCTGCCCTCCGCGGCCGACATCGGCCTGCACTTCGTCCTGACCCGCCGCGTCGCGGGCGCCTCGCGCGGCATGTACGAGCCGCTCGTGCAGGGCCTGCGCGAGTCCGGCGCCTCGGCGCTGGTGATGACCGGCGACCGCGGCGAGGGGCAGCTGTTCCCCGGCGTGTACGCCGCGCAGCAGCCCGCCGGGCGCGGCGTCATCGTCCGCCGGGGGCAGCCGAACCGGCTGGTCCAGACCGTGTACACGCCCGAGTAGGCGCACGCTTGATTCGCCGATTGACCGCTTGAGCAACCGAAGGACTCGACGACATGACCAAGGACGTCATCGCCCTCACCCCGCGGATGCCGGACGCCTGGACGGTGCTCGCCGGCCTGCTCTCCGGCGGCCCCGACAAGCTCCTGGACACGACGGGCGAAGGCGCGGTCGTCCAGCTCCTCGACGAGCAGGCCAGGCCGCTGGTCTCGGTCGAGGCCCCGCTGCTGGTGCAGGTCCCGGGCGAGGCCGAGCGCCTGCTCGGCGCGACCCCGCCGCGCGTGCCGTACTGGTGGACCGAGGCCCGCGCCACCACCGGTGTGCCCGACGCCGAGAACCTCGCCGGCACCTTCGCGGCCCGCGTCGCCCACCTCGCCGACGGCACCGCCTGGCCGCGCGAGGCGACCCGCTCGCTGGCCGTCGTCGAGACCGCCGGGATCACCGCCGCGCCCACCCCGGCCGCCGCGCAGCCCGCCGTCGACGTGCTGACCGAGCAGGTCGCCGTGGTCATCATGGACCGCCCGATGGTCGCCATGACGGCCTGGCTCTCCGACGCCTTCCGGGCCGCCGCCGAGTCCAACCGCGGCCTGCAGATCGTCACCCCGGCCGGCACCACGCTCTCCCCCGCCGTCCGCGGCAACCTGCCCGGCTGGCCGTCCCGCTGGGTCGTCCAGGACGCCCGGGACGGCTACTACGACGGCCTCACCGGAGCCGTCCTGCGCTGGCAGGAGGGCATGTTCGCCACCGTGGTGAACCCCGAGGGCACCGCGGACGACCCGCGCACCCCGGTCGCCGACTCCTACCAGGACGTCTCGGCCACCGGCGACCTCCAGCTGGCCGTCACCTTCCGCGCGGCCCACCCCGCCGACGCCCGCCTCGTGCTCGGCGGCGCCCTGGAGACCGTCTGGCGCGAGCTCACCGGCGAACCGCCGGCCGGCTGGGGCACCGCCGAACCCGCCAACCTGCCCTGGTCTCCCGGCCGGCTCACCGACCTCGCCTACTCCCGGGCGCCCGAGCCCACCTGGTTCGTCGTCGTCGGCAACCCCGAACGCCCCGGCCTGGCCACGCTGAAAGTCACCCGCACCGCGACCGGCGTCGAGGAGGAGGTGACCCTCGCCTTCGGCTACGGCCCCGGCGAGGAGCCGCCGCTGGACGCCCTGCCGCGGATGGCCGAGGCCCTGGTGACCCGCCACCGGCTCAAGTCGATGCTGCTCCAGCTGCGCCGCGCCCGCCGCGACCTCGCGGTGCCCGCGACCTTCGAGGGCCCCGGCGTGCCGCTCGCCTTCGTGCTCGGCGCCGAGGAGGTCCGGACCATCCCGGACGACCGCGCCCGCCGGACGCCGCTGTCGGCGGAGCCTGTCAGACTGGGTCCGAAGGCCCGGCCCGCCTACTACTACCCGCTGCCCGGGGATCCGTCCGACCTCTCCGGGTGGGCCGAATTCGAGCGTCTGGTGCGGCATTTGAAGGGCGAGTGAAGGCCTCGTCGACGACCGACGGCGCCACGCCTGGTGGTGTGTCATACGTTGGTCACAACCCCGGGGCCACACCTTGCGGCCGGGATATAGGTTGATAGAAATGGACATACTTACAATTCGTCGAGCGATTCGTCGAGCGGACGGGGGAGCGGTATGAAGTTCGACATGGGGACGCAGGCGCTGCAGACGCTGATGTCGGGGTCGAAGACCTCGAACCAGGATCTGGGTGCG
>NZ_JBFBDY010000165.1:0-13022 GCF_040683475.1 Kitasatospora sp. NPDC093558
GGAGTTCGCGAAGGCGAAGGTCACCTTCGACGAGGTCATCAGCTGCCACCACAACTACGTTGCGGAGCTCTTTCCGCGGTGCACGTCTTTCGCGGTGCACATCCTTGGCTTGGCAGTGCGTGCAAGGGCTCAGCCGGCCAGCGCGGCCTTCACCGCGGCAGCGACGCGGCCGCCCTCGGCCAGACCGTCCACCTTCGGCCGCACCAGCTTCATCACGGCGCCCATGCCCTGCGGACCGGTGGCCCCGCTCTCCGCGACGGCGGCGGCCACGATGGCGGTCAGCTCGTCGTCCGAGAGCTGCTTGGGCAGGTAGGAGGCGAGCACCTCGCCCTCCTGCCGCTCCCGGGCGGCCTGGTCGGTCCGTCCGGCGGAGTCGAACGCCTCGGCGGCCTCCCGGCGCTTCTTCGCCTCGCGGGTGACCACCTTGAGCACCTCGGCGTCGGACAGCTCGCGCTTCGTCTTGCCCGCCACCTCCTCGGCGGTGACCGCGGAGAGCGTGAGCCGGATGGTGGACGAGCGCAGCTCGTCCCGGTCCTTGATGGCAGCCGTGAGGTCCTCCTGCAGCTGCGCCTTGAGCGTCGTCATGGCCCCGAGTCTCCCACCTGCGGCGTTCGGGTGCCCGGCATTAACGGTCACGGGCTTCCGGATCAACGGTCACGGGCCTCCGGCGGGCCCTGCGGCCCGGCTCGGTAACCCATTAGAGTGGTTACATGAGCGAAGGTGCCGAAGCCGCGACCGAGACGGATCCGAACGCCGTCCCCGGGCTGGTGCTGACCACCCCCGGCGGCACCAGCTTCCACTTCGACCCCGGCGCGCTCTGCCTCGAACTGCTCCCCACCGGAGGCCCCGGCGCCTACGCCCGCTGGGAGGTCCTGCACGGACCCGCCGACCTCGCCGCCTGGCTGCCCGGCTCACGGCTGCGCCTGCCCGCCGACGCCGTCCGGATCACCGACACCCAGCTCACCGCCGCCCGCACCCTGCGCGACGCCCTCTGGCGGCTCGCCGCGGCCCGGGCCCACGGCAAGGCCGGGGCCGCCGCCGACTACGCCGTCCTCAACCGGGCCGCCGAGCACCCCCCGCTCGTCCCCCGCATCGCCCCCGACGGCACCGCAGCGGCCCCCCTGCCCGCCGACGGCGACCAGCTGGCCTCCACCGTCGCCCGGGACGCGATAGCCCTGCTCACGGGCCCGTACGCGGACCGCATCCGCGAGTGCGGCGCCCACAACTGCTACCTGATCTTCGTCGACACCTCCCGTCCGGGCCGGCGCCGCTGGTGCTCGATGGAGCGCTGCGGCAACCGCAACAAGGTCCGGGCGCTGCGGGCCCGCCGGGAACCGGAGTAGCCGCCGGACGGGTGCCCCGGCCCGCATCCCCGCCGGGCGGACGGACGTTCACCAGCTGATCCGCCGTCTGAGAGCATGGAACGATGCGACCGCTGTACTCCGTCCCCCTCGGAATCGCCGCCACCGGCGCCGCCTGCCTCGCCTACTCCGCCGGGTACGAGGTCCGTTCCTTCCGGCTGCGCCGGGTCGAGGTCCCCGTCCTGCCCCGGGGCGCCCGCCCCCTCCGGGTCCTGCAGGTCTCCGACATCCACATGGTGAGCGGCCAGGGCAAGAAGCAGCGCTGGCTGAAGAGCCTCGCGGGCCTGCGCCCCGACCTCGTCGTGAACACCGGCGACAACCTCTCCGACCCGCTCGGCGTCCCCGCCACCCTGGACGCGCTGGGGCCGCTGATGGAGTTCCCCGGCGTGTACGTCTTCGGCTCCAACGACTACTACGGCCCCGCCCGCAAGAACCCGGCCCGCTACCTCCAGGCCATGCGCAGCGGCATCCACGGCATGAACAACCCCGACGGCACCGGCCGCCGCGGCATCGTCGGCGCCGTCCACAACCCCTGGGAGAAGCTCCGCGACGGCTTCGACGCGGCCGGCTGGCTCGACCTGACCAACACCCGCGGCCGCCTCACCCTCGGCGGGCTCGACCTCGAGTTCACCGGCCTCGACGACCCGCACATCCGCCGCGACCGCTACAGCGAGGTCACCGGCGGCCCGTCCGCCGACGCCGACCTCTCCCTCGCCGTCGTCCACGCGCCCTACCTGCGCGTCCTCGACGCCTTCACGGCCGACCGCTACCCGCTGATCCTGGCCGGCCACACCCACGGCGGCCAGCTCTGCATCCCCTTCTACGGCGCCCTGGTCACCAACTGCGACCTCGACGCCAAGCGGGTCAAGGGCCTCTCCACCCACACCGCCGGCGGCCGCCGCTCCTACCTCCACGTCTCCGCCGGCTGCGGCACCAACCGCTACACCCCCGTCCGCTTCGCCTGCCCCCCCGAGGCCACCCTCCTGACCCTCACCCCGGCCCCCCGCTGACCCGCTCCGGACGCCCGCCGGGAATCGGATTTCGTGTCTCGGCGAGCGTCCGGTAGAGTTCTACTCGTCGCGAAGGAGACGGAGCGACAAACCGCAAGACCGGGGTGTGGCGCAGCTTGGTAGCGCGCTTCGTTCGGGACGAAGAGGCCGTGGGTTCAAATCCCGCCACCCCGACCCAGTAACACCAGCTCAGGGCCGGTGTCCCGCAAGGGACACCGGCCCTGACTGCTTCTCCCAGGGCTCTTGGGAGAATCCTGGGAGAAAATCGCCGGGAAACCTTCTCCCAGGGCTACTGCTGAGGGGCCTTCAGTAGGGCGTCGAGAACCGCCACGGGCGAGCCGGGCGACATCCGCCGACGAACTTCGAGTGACGCGGACCACATGCGGGTCAGCCCCTCCATGAGGTCCCGGCGCATCTCCGGCGTGATGTGGGAGTAGCGGGCCTGGACCGAGCCGTCCTCGTGCCCCATCCGCTCGTCCTTGAGCTTCGCCGGCGTCCGCAGCTCGTCCATCATCGTCTTGTGCGAGTGCCGCAGCCCGTGAGGGGTGAGGCCTGTCGCGATCGGCAGCCAGCACGCCTGAGCGCGGGCAGTGGCACCTCGGCCGCGGGCCGGGATCCCGGGCCAGGGATCGGCCAGCAGCGGCACCGGCCGGGCCTCCTCCGGGGCCTTCTTCGGGTACCAGCCGGTGGCCGCCGGCTGGAACAGCCACGTGGCGAACCCGTTCCTTCGCCAGTGCGCCGCGTTCTCCCCGGATGCCTGCCACCGGACGTAGCCGAGGTCAGCCATGGCCTTCTCCACCCTCACCCGGGTGCCCTCGGCCACCGCCGCCGGGCGGTTCAGCACGTTGGACACGGTCCCGGTGGAGACTCCGGCGGCCCGTGCGACGTCGGTCAGCCTCGCGCCGGGCCGCCGGGCCGCGCCATTGGCGGCGCCGTGGCCGTTGAACAGGTACCGCAGGCCGTGGCACTCGCACGGCGCCTGCTTCGTCCGCGCCATCTGCCCGGCGAGAAGGGCGGACAGGAAGTCCGGCGTGTCGATCGTGCGGTAGGAGTCGTCCTTGGGTGGGCAGCGGTGGAACTCCCCGGAGTCCAGCTCGTACAACTGCCACTCCACCCGGACGGCGGCCGGGCGGACGAACTCCGGTTCCAGGCCTACGAGTTCGCCCCACCGCATGCCGGTGTAACCCTTGAGCACGACCGCGACGAACTCGTCGTCGCGACCCGAGAGGAGCGCGGCGCGCTCGGCGATCAGCAGGACGCCGAGGGCGTTCGTCACCACCTTCTCGGGGCCGCGGTTGCGTGAGCGGCCGGCGCGCTTGCCCCGGCCGCGGCGGCGGGTCGCCGGATTGGAGTCCCGCATACCCTCGTCTACGGCGTCGCCGAGGATCAGGTGCAGGGTGCTCCGCCACGTCTTGATGCTGCTGGCCGCGTACCCGCGCTCGCGCTCCTTGCGCTCCCAGGCGTCGACGGCGCCCTTGGTGATCTCGTTGATCAGGGCATCCTCGAACTCGGGGAGGAGGTGCTCCTCGATGTGGCGGCGGTAGTTCTGCATGGTGGAGGCAGCGAGATCCTGGTCCTCGTACCAGCTACTCGCGTACTCGCCGAACGTCATCCGCTCAGGCTCTGGAGACGCAGGCGGCCGAGCAGCCTCCTGCGCTGCCTTCTCCTCCTCGATCCCAGCGGCCTTCTCGGCTGCGCGCTTCGTCTTGAAGCGGACCGCCTTCCCGTTGGCATCGAGGACGGTCCCGTACTTGCCGGGTGCGATCTTGTACCGGCCACGCCAGTAGTCGCCCCGGTTCTCGGCGAATCCCAATGTGATCTCTCTACGACAGGGCCCCGCCCGGTAGCGTCACCAGGCGGGGCGGGTGGGGTGTTACTCAGGCAGCGTCCTGCTGGTGGAGCGCGGCCCTGCGCGGCATCCGCGCGCGCAGCCGAACCGCCGAGCGGCTCGGCTGCGAGTCCTGGGTCGGCTTCTTCGGGGCCGCAGCCGCGACGGCCCGGGCCTGAGGCGCGCCGACGATCGTCGGCCGCGCCTCGTACATGCTGACGATCTCGGCGACCTGCTCAGCTGTGAAGCGGTATGCCCGTCCGGGCCTGGTGAACGGGATACGACCTCGGCGGGCCTGCTCCTTCACCCACCACTCGCTCATCCCCAGCACCTTGGCCACGTCGGCCGGGTAGAAGAGGGGTGGTACTTCCCCACGGCTCGTCGGCATGCTCGGTCCTCCGTTCTCTGAGGGGCCGCTACCGCCGCTACTCCGCTACCGCGCTGGTCAGAGCGGGTGTGGTGGTAGCGGATGGGGTAGCGGTAGCGGATTGTGCGGTCAGCCGGTGGTGGTGAGTTCGGCCGCGGTTTCGGTGGTGGCGGGCGGTTCGGTATCCGCTACCGCTACCGGTTCCGCTACCGGGAAAAGGGCCCTGACCTGGGCGGTAGCGGGAGTAGCGCTGGTAGCGGGGGTTTCGGGGATAGGGGTGCAGTAGCGCATCCAGGCGTCGGTGAGGTCGGCGGCGTAGTAGCCCTTGGCGACGGCGGTCCCGATCTTGATGTTGCGGGGGCGGATGGGCTGGTTGGCGGCGGTGACGTAGTCGCCGAGGAGCTTGGCGAGGGAGCGGGTGTTGAGCGGGCGGCCGTCGAGGTCGGCCCACGGGGCGTCGTCCATGCCGGTGAGGCGTTCGATGATGGTGGCGCTGGTGAGCCGCTCGGCTCCGGCGAAGACGTCGCGCAGGTCGGCGAGCAGGCGCACACCGACGGAGCCCTTGTCGTTGGCCTTGGCGGCGTTGACGAGTTCGAGGCAGGCGGTTCGGGCGCGCTCGGGCCAGTGGCCACCGGCGGCGTCGGCGACGGCGAGCAGGGGCTCCCACACGTCGGCGGGACGGTCAGTGACCCCCTCGGGCATCTCGGGCCACGCGCCGCTGATCTGTTCGCGGACGGTGTCCGCCCAGGTGGCGAGGCGGTCTCGCAGGGCGTGGCCCTCGGCCTCGTTGATGCGCTGCCGGTAGTGCTCGACGAACTCGTTGGGGGCCCGGCGGCGCATCCGGATGACGATGGATCGGCTCATGATGGTGTCGGGCAGGTCGCCGAGGCCGGCGAGGACGAGGGCGGCGTAGACGGGGAACTTCTGGACGACGTGGTTCTCGCCGTCGCGGACGCTGCGGATGACGCCGCCGGTGCGGCGGTATCCGGCGTTGATGAGGCCGCGCAGGTCCTCGTTGCCGCTGGCCGCGGCGCCGAAGACGGTGTCGACCTCGTCGAAGAGCACGGTGGGTCGGGCCTGCTCGTCGCAGACGGAGCGGAACAGCGCGGACGGGCTGATGTCGACCGTGGTCAGCGGTCGGGGGACCAGGGTCTCCGTGATCTCCAGAGCGCGGGTCTTGCCGCTGCCGGGCTCGGGGGAGAGAAAGGCGAGGCGGGGGGTGGCCTCGAAGGCGTCCATGAGGTGGGCGTGGGCGTCCCACAGGGTCACGGCGACGTAGGCGGACTCGGAGGGGAAGACGTTGAAGCGGCGGTGGTGCCGCTCGACCTCGTCGAGCAGGGCGGCGCCGTCCTCGGTGGTGGTGACGGCCGGGGTGGGATCGGTCATGCTGGGTCTCCGGTCTGTGGGCTGGAAGGGAGCGGGCCGCGGTCTTTGCCGAGAGGGCGGCCCGCTTCGGTGTGCTCGGGCATGTCAGATCGGGTGGGCGCCGGCGGCGGTGAAGCCGTTGATGACGGCGCGGGTGGCGTAGTCGTGGGGGACACCGACGTTGACGGCCTCGTCAACGAGGTGCTGGGCGATGCCGTCGAGGCCGCAGGGGCCGGGGCAACGGGTGTGCTGGGCAGCGAGGAAGCGGGCAACGCCGAAGGTCTGCGATCCGGCCCCGCTCTCACGGCAGGCGGCGATTTTGGCGAGGCCGCGTTGCAGGCCGGTGCGGATGAAGCGCTCGGTGTGGCGGCACCCGCTGCCCACGCTGCGGGTCCACGGCACCGGGGGTGAAGAGGCCAACCGCCCCCCGCCCGGCGGCGGGCTGGCCTCTTGCTTGTCTACCAGGGCGCGGACGGCGTCGGGCAGCAGTGCCATGGCTCCGGTGCCGCGGCCGAGCCAACGGGCGTACTGCATGGTCGACTTGACGTCCACGTCGGGGCGGACCTTGTTGGCGGAGGCCATGGCGCCGCGGTAGATCCAGTGCTCGCCCCGGGTGGTGGCCACGGTCAGGGTGGTGGGCAGGGTGGTGCGGGCCCAGGCGACGGCGTCCGTGCTGTCGAGGTCGACCACGGTGAGTCCGGCGCCGCCGGGGTGGTAGGCCACCGCTTCGGCCTCCCGCCACGCCCGCACCCACGGCGCGCTGGTCAGGATGTCGGGGTCGGTGGTGGCAGCGGCCCACGCGTGGCAGGGATGGGGGCAGGTGCAGTGGCCCGGGTCCTTCATGTTCGGCCGGCCGCCGCAGGCGATGTCTTTACAGGCCGGGCAGTTGCCGACCGGGCTCTTCCCGGCCCGCAGCGGCAGCACGGGCAGGCCGATCCGGGCCAGTTCCAGGGCGAGGCGAAGGCTGGTTGGGAGGTTCACGCCGGTCTCCGGTGGTGGTCGGCGGCGGCTGCTCGACGGCGTGCTGTTCGGCGCAGACCTTGTGCGATGGCCTGCGCTGCTCGTCGCGCAGTGGGGTAGGGCGACCGCACCATCGGCATGGGCGGTCGCCGGTGCGGTCGTAGTGGCGGGCGTCGCGCCAGTCCAGGGCGGACACGGCACGTCTATCCGCCGAGGGCGGCGGCGAGCAGGGCGGCGCCGAGGCGGGGCGGGACGGCGTTGCCGATCTGCTGGCCGATGTCGCGGCCGGTCCACGGGTGGTCAGCGGGGAAGGACTGCAGGGCACCGGCCTCGGCCCACATGAAGCGGGATTCAGTGCCGTCGTCGTCAAGCACACGGACGCGGGAGATTTTGCCGGTGACGGTGGCGGACGGTTCGGCGCTGGTACGCCGTCCCCGGGCTTTGGGGTCGCCGCCGGTGCCGTAGTTGGAGACGACCGTGAAGCCGCCGCGTTCGGGCAGTACGTCGCCCATCGCGGTCCACGGCAGCAGGTTCGGGTCTCCGGCCGTGCGGGGCGTGCCCTTGGTGTAGGGCCGGTGGGTGGGTGTGGGCAGTGCGGCGGTGCCGGTGCGGCGGGCGATGAGGACGGCCCGCCGTCGGGTCTGGGGGACGCCGTACTGCTCGGCCGACACCTTGCCTGCGATGGCGCTGTAGCCCTCGGCCCGCAGGATCGCGGCGTAGGTCTGCCAGACGGGCAGGACGGCGGGGACCTGTTCCAGGACGATCGCCTTGAACGGTCGCCCGGCGTCGAGGGCGTCGAGTGCCCACCGGAGCGGTTCGAGCACGAGGCGGATGAGGTCGTCCGTCTCGGTGTGGCCGTGGCGGGCGACGTGCCGTCGCTCGGCGAGCATGTGGGCGAGGGCCGTGATGTCTCCGAGGGCCCGGCGTCCGGCGCCGGTGCCGGCCGCGCTGAACGGCTGGCAGGGCGGCCCGCCGAGCAGCAGATCGGTGTCCGGGAAGTCGGCGGGGCCGTGCTGGCGGACGTCGTCCTGGATCGTGGTCAGCCCGGCGGCGCGGCGGGTGGCGCACGCGTCGGGGCTCTTCTCGATCCCGGTGACGTGGACGCCGAGCGCGCGGGCGGGCAGGTCGAGTCCGCCGACGCCGGCGAACAGGTCGACGGCCCGGTGGGCGGTTGGTGTCGCGTTGATGAGAGAGGGCATGCTGATCCCGTCTCGTTGAAGGGACGCACGGCCCCGCAGCCACCGGCTCTCTGCCAAGAAGTCCCGGTTGCTGTGGGGCCTCGTGCTGCGTGGGAGCGGTCCGTCCGTCCCCCGCACCGTCCGGACCCGCGCCGCCCGGCTGCGGCACGGTCCGGACGGCACGGCCGGCCGGGCGGATCTCGGGTCCGGTTAGAACGGCGGCTCGGTGGGGCCGTCGGCCGGGGCTCCGCCCCATCCACCCGTGGCGACGGGGACCGGGGCGGGGGCATCGGCGGTCCACGGGTCGGCCGGTCGCGCGGCGGGGGCGCCGCCGCCTCGCTGGGCCTTGGTGACCTTGGCGGTCGCGAAGCGCAGGGACGGGCCGATGTCGTCGATGTCGAGGCCGAGCATGGAGCGGTTCTCGCCCTGTTCCGTCTGCCAGTTGTGCTGCACGAGACGGCCGGTGACGACGACGCGCATGCCCTTGGTCAGGGTCTCGGTGGCGTGCTCGGCGATCTCGCGCCAGGCGGTGGCGCGCAGGAACAGCGCGGTGCCGTCGCGCCACTGGCCGGTGGTCTTGTCGTAGGCGCGGGGGGTGGAGGCGATGGTGAAGCGCGCCATCGCGGTTCCCTGCGGGGTGAAGCGGAGTTCGGGGTCGTCGGTGAGGTTGCCGACGACGGTGATCGGGGTCTCTCCCACGGACACGGTGCCTCCCAGGGCATCGGTGGTGTCGGGAGCGGGTCTGCCCGTCCCCCGCACTGCCCGTCGGTCGCCGCAGGGGCGGGCGACAGGCGGCACGGCCGGGTGGCACAGGCCGGATCAGGCTGCGCCCTCGGGCTGCGGGGCGAGGGCGCGGATCGCGTCGGCGATGGCGAGTAGGGCGAGCAGGTGGGCGTGGTCGGCGGGCGGCAGGTCGCCGTACTTGGCGTAGACCTGGGCGAGGTCGTAGTTCGTGGCCTGGAGCAGGCCGGCGGGGTCGAGCGGGTTGGTCACGGCGGTCCGTTCAGCGGTTGTGGTTGGAGACGGTGACGTTGACGTTCACGGCGCCCTGCCCGCCCCCGCCGCCGGTGGCGCCGCGGAGTTTGGCGACGCAGTAGGTTCCGGCGCCGATGGCGACGAGTCCGCCGAGGCTTCCGGCGGCGGCGGAGAGTGCTTGGGCGGCGTAGCCGATGCCGAGGCCGGCGGCGCCGAGGCCGATTCCTCCGGCGGCGAGGCGGGCGGGCCACGGGTCACGGGCCGGCGCCGGCGGCGCGACCGGGGCGGTGGCCGGTATGACGACGGTGGGCTGCTGCGGGATCGGCGGGTGGGCGTAGACGACCGGGACCGGTTGCGGGGCGGCGGGTTGGTAGAGGGCGGGCGGTGCGGTGAGCGGAGCGGTGGCGTAGAGGGGTTGGCCCTCGGCGGTGTAGAGCACCGGGGCGGGCTGCGGGTACGGGGTGTGGTCCACGGTGCGTCTCCCGTCGGGGCGTTGGGCGAGGGGCGGGGGTCAGTGGCCGGAGACGATCCGGGTGACGGCGGCGAGGAAGGTGTTCACCGGGTCGGCGAGGCCGGTGGAGGCGGAGGTGAAGCCGCTCAGCCAGAGCACGACGGCGGTGGGCAGGGAGACACGCCGGCCGCGGATGAGGACGGCGGAGAGGATCAAGAGGACGACGGTGATGCTGAGGGAGACGATCACGGTGGGGCCTTCCTGGGATGGTCGGTGACGGTGTGCTGGCGGCGGGGTGGCTTGTCGTCCCGCTTGTCGCGCGACTTGTCGCTTGTCGCTTGTCGGCTGCGGCTTGTCGCTTGTCGCCTCGCAGGTCAAAGGGGGGTCCGGTCCTTCCGGCCGGCTCCGGACCCCCCTCCTCGGCGGGACGGGCGACAGGCGACAAGCGGCCGGCTCAGCCCTCGGCGGGGGGCTTTCCGGCGTGCGTGCGGTGGACGTAACGGGTCTTGGTCCCGGACCCGGTCCGCACGACCTCTCCCGCCTCGGCCCATTCCTTGAGCCAGCCGTTGATGGTCTGGCGGGTGGTGCCGAACTCGGGCTTGAGGATCTTCTCCATGGCGCTGGCGCCGCTGCCCTCGGGCCCGGCCTCGCGCAGCAGCGCGAGCGCGGCGTCCTTCGCGCCCGGGGTCTCGGGCGTGTTGTCCTCGCGTCCGGTGGACCAGGTCGATGGGTCGGCCCAGTCGGTCCCGGGTGGGGTGGCGCCAGGCTCGGCGGCGGAGGGCAGCAGCCAGATGGATTCGAGGTCGTCCGGGTCGGCGGGCGTGTCCCATCCGGCGGTGGCCTTCCACCCGCCGGCCGGGGCGGCGCCGCGGGCCGGTACAGAGGTCGGGCCGCCGACCGCCGGCGCTGCGGGGGTGGTGGGTCCGGCGGGGGTGGTGACGGCTTCGGTGCTGGCCCAGAGGTGGCCGCAGCGTTCCAGGAGCCAGCGGTCGGTGTAGTCGGTGCCGGCCGCTTCGAGCGAGGGGGCGTCGAGGGTGGGGCGGCGGTGGGAGGTGAGTGCGCTGATCTCCTCGATCTGGTCGGGGGTGATGCGCCATTGGCGGGCCTTGGCGGGCTGCTTGCCCTCGGTGCCGACCAGCACCGACCCGGGCCCCGAGAAGCTGTCTTCGGCCCGGAGCGCGCGCCAGCCGAAGAGGTGGCCGAGCTCGCTGTCCTCGAACGCGCCGGTGGCGAGCCGGTTGCTCGCCATCTTGCGCACCAACGGGTCGGGCATGACGTCCTGGGTGACGCGCAGGACGGAGACGACGGCGCGGATGGCCATTGCGCGGGCGATGCGGATGACTTCGGAGACTCCGGCGAGGACGGCGCGGGCCTCGCGGGTGGCGGCGACTTCGGCGCCCTCGTCCATGATGATGACGATCTCGGGGACGGTCGGGCCGACGGGGAGCTTGTCGTCGTTGGCGTCGCGCATGGCGTCCTGGTAGGCGGCCTTGCGGCGCTTGGCGATCCGCACCGCGGCGCCGAGCATCCGCTTGGCCTCCTCCGGGGTGGAGGCGACCCAGTCGACGCCGGGCACGGGGATCTTCGCGTCGGCCCAGCGGGAGCCGGTCCGGCCGAGCTGGGCGTCGCGCCAGGCGTTGAGCCAGGGCAGGCCGATCGACCCGGCGTTGAGGTCGATCACCCACACCAGCACGTCGTTGGTCTGGTTGAGCCGGGCGATCAGGGTGTGCAGCCAGTTCGTCTTGCCGCTCCCGGTGGGACCGGTGACGATCGTGGACGCCTGCCGCAGGTCCATCTCAGCCCGCGCCCCGTCCGACAGCAGCGAGACGGGGACCGGGTTGTTGACGGTGGTGACCTCGTTCATCTCCTCCAGGGGGAAGCCGAGTTCGGTGCTGATCACCTTGGTGGTGACCTGGATGAGCACGCGCCGGCGCGAGATTCCGGGCATGACCTGGAGGCCGCAGCCGTCGGGCAGGTCGAGATCCGAACCGAGTCCCTCGGCGCGGTCGGTGATGGAGCGTCGGGTGGTGCCGCCCTCGGGGAGTTCGATCTCCAGGGTGTAGCCGGCGCCCGAGGGCCAGTGCTCGATGCCGAGCACGGTGACCTCCACCGAGCAGACGCGGCGGATGCGGTCGGTCCACTCGGCGGCGAGCTGGCGGCGGGCGCCGATGAGCAGCAGGTGCGCGCGCTTGGCCTGCTCGACCTCCTCGTGGGCGGCGAACGCGGCGCCGAGGGTGCCGGCGGCGATCCCGGCGACGGCGAGGGTGCCGATCTCGGGCCACTGCCAGGGGCCGCCGTGGGCCAGGGCCCAGGACGACCAGCCGCCGGCGGCCATCCAGCACGTGCCGCGGAAGGTGATCGTCGCGACGGTCAGGCGCCGGCGCAGGCCCGCGGCGAGGGTGCCGAGCGCCCCGGCGGCTCCGGCGGCCAGGGCCCAGGTGGCGGGCATGTCGGCGGCGTGGCCCAGCGCGGTGATCGACAGGGTGCCGAGGGTGCCGTTGAGGGTGCCGGACAGCAGGCCGTGACCGGCGCTCCAGTCCACCCGCGGCGCGGTGTTCTTGGTGGTCTTGCTCATGGCGGTGGCGTCTCCAGCCAGATGCGGGCCGGGCCGTCCACAGGGTGTGGACGGCCCGGCAGGGATGTGGGTGCTGAGGGAGGGGGCAGGGCCGGTCAGACGTTCCACTTCCGCTCGGCCTCCAGGCCGTTGCGCGGGTTCTCGTGGCGCTCCAGGTCCTCGGCGTGGGCCTGGCGGAAGGTCGGCCCGACCTCCTCCAGCGCGGTGACGACGCGGCCCATGGCCTGGTACCCCTGGCTGATCTCCTCGACCACCGACGGGTCGAGCGGCAGCTGCTCGGCGGCCTTCTCGGCGAGGACCCGGAGGACTTCCTGGATGGTGGCGTAGGCGACGGGCAGGTCGTCGGCGAACGCCCCGAACTCGATCATCGTCTCGGGGTCGAAGGTGGTCGCGGCCTGGAGCAGGACGTCCGCGGCGGAGGTGAGGTTGAACGTGGAGGCGGTGCCGTCCAGGGGCGTGGTCACGGTGGCGTTCTCCTTGGTGGTGGGCTTGCCGAGGGTGATCGGGTCGACGGTGCGGGTGCGGTCGGGGCGGCTGGGGCGGCCGAAGAGTTCGTAGGGGCCGGCCGTGTCGGCAGCCCGCGCATCGGCACCGCCGGCGGCGGCCGGGGGCGGGGTGGGACGGCCGGGGATGTTCACGGTCTCGGCCGGCACCGGCACGCCCGCCGCCCCGGAGGCCGTGCCGCCAGCGTCGGTGGGGTTGGCGGTGCCGAGGATCGCGGCGTCCCGGGCGTCGCGGGTGGCGCGGGCGCGGGCGGCGAGGCGCTGCCAGGTGCGGCGCATGTGGCTGGCGACCCGGCCGCGGTGACGCCAGTTGCCGACAAGGGCGGAGGCGAGGCCAACCAGGCCGGTCGCGGCGGCGACCCCGACCATCCGCGCGCGGTGGCGCCTGTCGGTGGTGATGAAGTACGTGCCCTCGGGGCTGAAGACGCGGAAGCCGGCCGCGGAGAGCC
>NZ_JBFBDY010000166.1:0-12918 GCF_040683475.1 Kitasatospora sp. NPDC093558
GCCGGAGCCTCGGGGCGCGGGGTGCGGCGGCCCATCAGCGGGCGCAGGACGGCCCCCGCCGCGGCCGAAGGCGCGCGGGTCGACCCCGGGCAGCGGGGTGCCGGCGCCGAGCGCGCCCGCGCCGAAGGAGGCGCCGGCGCCGCGGCCGAAGGAACCGCCGTCGAGCCGGCTGCCGCCGAGCGTGCCGGGGCCGGTGACGCCGCCGCCGGGCAGGTCGTCGTCGTCCCGGCCGTCGCGCCAGTCGGCGCCCGGCTGCTCGTCGTCCGGGAGGCTCCCGACGGCCATCAGGCGGGCCATCAGGGCCGAGGACGGGCCGGGGGTACCGGTGCGGGTCAGCAGGTGCTTGACGCTGCGGCCCTCGTCCGCCTCGGCGAGGCACTGCGGGCAGGTCGCCAGGTGGGCCTGGACGCGTTCGCGGGAGTCGTGCCCGAGCTCGCCGTCCAGGAAGGCGGACAGGCGCTCGCCGAGGTGGTGCTCCTCGGCGGCGGGTTCGGCGGGGCGCACGGCCACGGCGCGCAGTTCGGCGTCGCCGGGCAGCGGGGCGGCGGGCGGTGCGGGCTCGCCCGGCTCGTCACCGCCGCGGCGGCCCGGCAGGGACCAGCCCCGCCTGGTGGCGGACCGGCCGGACGCCTCCGGACGGCCCGACCCCGAGCGGCCGGTTCCGCTCACGATCGCCTCCGTCCACGCCCGCCCGGTGCCACCGGGACTTCGCCGGCGGCGGCGCCGACCGGCACCGGCTCCTCCGAGCCGCCGCGGCGCTCGCGCCCGGGGGCCGAGCCGGGGGCGCGGTGCTTGAGCGCGGCGCGCAGGTGGGAGCGGCCGCGGTGGATGCGGCTGCGGACGGTGCCGAGCTTGACGCCCAGCGTGGCGGCGATCTCCTCGTAGGACAGGCCCTCGATGTCGCAGAGCACCACGGCGGCGCGGAACTCCGGGGCGAGGGTGTCCAGGGCCTGCTGCACGTCGGCGTCGAAGTGGGTGTCGCTGAAGTGCTGGGCCGGGCTGGGCTCGCGGGAGGCGAGGCGCTCGGCCGCGTCGTCGCCGAGCGCGTCGAAGCGGATGCGCTGGCGGCGGCGGACCATGTCCAGGAACAGGTTGGTGGTGATCCGGTGCAGCCAGCCCTCGAACGTGCCGGGGGTGTAGGTCGACAGCGAACGGAACACCCGGACGAAGACCTCCTGGGTGAGGTCCTCGGCGTCGTGCTGGTTGCCCGTCAGGCGGTAGGCGAGGCGGTAGACGCGGGTGCTGTGGGCCTCGACGATCTCCTCCCACGTGGGGGGAGTCCAGGACTGCGCGTCGGGGCCCTCGGTGAAGGTCGCGAGGGCGGGGGCCTCGGTGGTACCGGCGTCCGGCGTCGCGGCGGCGGGCTGGTCCAGGTCGGAGTGCGCAGGCTGGTTCATCACGGGCTTCGGCGTACGGGCCGACGCGGTGCCGCGGACGTGCCGCCGCACGGGGACGTCGCCCTCGGCCACACCTCCTCGGTCGGCTCTTCTGCCCAGCAGGGCCACCACCATATCCACCTCACCCGTCAAGCCCGGATAAAAGTGCCCGGGAGGTCTCCCGTACCCGGTCCTTCCTCACAACGGCCCGCCGCCGTACGCGGTTCCCGGTCGGCCAGTAATCTGTGGCAGGAAATATCGACATCCCCCGGCACCGGGCCGCCACCCGGGGCTCCGAAAGAGGCAGCCATCAGCGAGTTCGGGCCCGCGCGAGCGGCCCTCGCCGACACCTACGTGGGCGAGGACGCGGTGCTGACCTACGCCCGGGCACAGTCCGCGCGGACGGGGATACGGGCGATCGGGCCGAGCGGCGGGGCGTGCCTGCGGCTGATGGCGGCCGCGCTGGACGCCAAGGCCGTCGCCGAGATCGGCACCGGGACGGGCGTCTCTGGGGTCTACCTGCTGCGCGGGATGCGGCCGGACGGCGTGCTGACCACGGTGGACTCCGAGCCGATGCGCCAGCAGCTGGCGCGCGAGGCGTACCAGGCGGCGGGCTTCGCGCCCAACCGCTCGCGGTTCATACCGGGCCGGGCGCTGGAGGTGCTGCCGAGGCTCGCGGACGGCCAGTACGACCTAGTGTTCTGCGACGGCGATCCGGCGGAGTCGCGCGAGTACCTGGCCGAGGCGCTGCGGCTGCTGCGGCCGGGCGGGATGGTCTGCTTCGAAGGGGTCTTCCAGGAGGGCCGGCTGGCCGAGCCGGAGCTGCAGGACCCGCAGACGGACGCGGTGCGCAACCTCGTCCAGGACGTCCGGGAGAGCGACGGGCTGCTGCCCGCGCTGCTGCCGGTCTCGGACGGACTGCTCTGCGCCGTCAAGCGCTGAGCCCACCGCCCGCGAAGCGCACGGGCCCGGGCACGACGTGACGTCGTACCCGGGCCCGGCAGTACGTCTCCAGGAGACGGCGAGCACCCGCTGCGGTCAGCCGGTGACCTTCTTGAGGGCATCGCCCAGGGCTTCGGCCTCGTCAGGCGTGAGCTCCACCACGAGGCGTCCGCCGCCTTCGAGCGGAACGCGCATGATGATGCCCCGCCCCTCTTTGGTGACTTCGAGCGGGCCGTCACCCGTCCGCGGCTTCATGGCCGCCATGCTCGTTCCCCTTCCTGCAACCGCTCAGCTACGCACCGGCAGTCCGTCCACCGCCGGTATCGAACGCATTGATCGGAAGCCATTATCCCGCATGCCACGGCCTGATGACCAACATCACTCTCGGTGCAACCTCGGCCGGATCCGCCCCAACTGCCGTATTTGCCGTCATAAGCCCCGGCGCGGCGGCGGTGCGGACACCACCGGAAGGTGCGATACCTCACACTCCCCAGCCGGCCCGGTGCTCCGGCATCCTGACACCCGACGAGACCGCAGCGATCACAAGGGAGAACCCTCGCCCATGTCCGATTCCGTGCTGTACGAGCTGGACGGCGGCCTGGCCGTCGTCACGATCAACCGTCCGGAGGCGATGAACGCGCTGGACGTCGCGACCAAGGTCGCGCTGCGGGACACGATGGCCGCCGCGGCGGCCGACCCGGCGGTGCGCGCGGTGCTGCTGACCGGGGCGGGCGAGCGCGCGTTCTGCGTCGGACAGGACCTCAACGAGCACCTGGCGATGCTCAAGCGCGCCGACGAGACCGGCGAGGGCGCGCTGCGCACCGTCGCCGAGCACTACAACCCGCTGGTGCGGGCGCTGGCGGGGATGCGCAAGCCGACCGTCGCGGCGGTCGGCGGGGTCGCGGCGGGCGCGGGCGCCTCGCTCGCCTTCGCCTGCGACTTCCGGATCCTGTCCGAGAGGGCCGGCTTCAACACCGCCTTCGCCGGGATCGGGCTCACCGCCGACTCGGGCGCCTCCTGGACGCTGCCCCGGCTGGTCGGGCACGCCAAGGCCACCGAACTGCTGATGCTGCCGCGGACGGTCAAGGCCACCGAGGCGATGGAACTGGGCCTGGCCACCAAGGTCGTCCCGGCGGACGAACTGGCCGCCACCGCACGGGTCTTCGCCCGCGAGCTGGCCGAGGGCCCGACGGTGGCCTACGGCGCCATCAAGGAGTCGCTGGCGTACGGCGCTTCGCACTCGCTGGACGAACTCCTGGACAAGGAGGACGAGCTGCAGACCCTCGCGGGCGAGAGCGAGGACCACCGGATCGCGGTCCGCGCCTTCATCGCCAAGGAGAAGCCCGTCTACCGGGGCCGCTGAGCCCTGCGCGGCGCGCCCCCGAGCGCGGTGCGCACGTGGCAGCCCGCCAGGTGGTCGTCGACCAGACCGCAGGCCTGCATGAGCGCGTAGGCGGTGGTGGGGCCGACGAAGCGGAAGCCCTCCTTCTTGAGCGCCTTCGCGAGCGCCGTCGACCCGGGCGTGACGGCCGGGACCTCCGCGAGCGTGCGGGGGGCCGGCCGGTCCGGGTCGCCGGCGAAGCCCCAGACCAGCTTCTCCAGGCCGCCGTCGAGCTCGCGGGCGACCCGGGCGTTGGCGATGGCCGCCTCGATCTTGGCCCGGTTGCGGATGATGCCGGCGTCGGCGAGCAGCCGCTCGACGTCGGCCTCGCCGAACTCGGCGACCCGGCCGATCTCGAAGCCGGCGAACGCGGCCCGGAAGCCCTCGCGGCGGCGCAGGATGGTCAGCCAGGACAGGCCGGACTGGAACGCCTCCAGGCAGACCCGCTCGAACAGGGCGTCGTCACCGTGCACCGGGCGGCCCCACTCGGTGTCGTGGTAGACCCGGTAGTCGTCGGTGGAGTCGCCCCAGCCGCAGCGGCGCAGGCCGTCGGCGCCGAGGACGGTGCCGTCCTGCGGCTCGGTCACCGGTCCTCCGCCGGCTTCGCGTCCTCCGGGGCCCCGGCCGGCTCGACGACCTTCGCGAACTCCTCCAGGCCCGGCAGCGGTTCGGCGCCGGCGTCGGGGCCCGTGGTGGCCTCGACCGCGCCGCGCAGGTGGGCGGCGGCCTCCAGTTCGGCGATCCGCGAGTCGCGGTAGGCGAGTTCGGCGCCGAGGCGGTCCAGGACGTCGTCGACCTCGTCCATCCGGTAGCCGCGCACCGCCATCGGCAGGCGCAGGTCGTCCACGTCCGTCTTGCGCAGCGGCCGGTCCTGCGGCAGTCGCGCCGCGAGGCGGTCCGGGGCCGCCTCCGGCATCGATCCGCCGCCGCCGAGCGCCACCAGCGCGGCGCCGCCGACCACCACGGCCATGGCGACCACGATCACCCAGAACACGAGCTGTCCTCCCGACTTCCCGGCCGGCCTGCTGTCAGGTGCCCGGACCGCGCTGATCATGACAGCATGGTCCCCAGTGAGGCCGGGGGCCATCATCGCACCCTGGCGAGCCGTGGAGGAGACATCGGTGGCGCTGCGCCTTGGACCGCGCGAATTCGGTGACGACGAGCTGGTGATCATGGCCATCGTCAACCGGACCCCGGACTCGTTCTTCGACAGGGGGGCGACGTTCGCGGACGAGGCCGCCTTCGCCGCCGCCGACCGGGCGGTGGCCGAGGGCGCCGCGATCCTGGACATCGGCGGGGTCAAGGCCGGTCCCGGCGACGAGGTCACCGTGGAGGAGGAGCTGCGCCGCACGGTGCCGTTCGTGGCGCAGCTGCGCAAGCGCCACCCCGAGGCCGTGATCAGCGTGGACACCTGGCGCCACGAGGTCGGCGAGGCCGTCTGCGAGGCCGGCGCGGACCTGCTGAACGACGCGTGGGGCGGGGTGGACCCGAAGCTCGCCGAGGTGGCCGCGCGGTACGACGCCGGGCTGGTCTGCACCCACGCGGGCGGCGCCGAGCCGCGCACCCGGCCGCACCGGGTGGGCTACGAGGACGTGATGGCGGACATCCTGCGGGTGACCGTCGGCCTGGCCGAGCGGGCCGTGGAGCTGGGCGTGCGGCGGGACGCGGTGATCATCGACCCGGGGCACGACTTCGGCAAGAACACCCGGCACTCGCTGGAGGCGACCCGGCGGCTGCCGGAGATGACCGCGACCGGCTTCCCGGTGCTGGTGTCGCTGTCCAACAAGGACTTCGTCGGCGAGACCCTCGACAAGCCGGTGGGCGAGCGGCTGCTGGGCACGCTCGCGACGACGGCCGTCTCGGCCTGGCTGGGCGCGCAGGTCTACCGGGTGCACCAGGTCGCCGAGACCCGGCAGGTGCTGGACATGGTCGCCTCGATCCGCGGCACCCGGCCCCCGGCGGTGACCCGCCGGGGGCTGGCCTGACCGCAGCGGCCAGGCGGCTCGGAGCTCGTCGGCTCAGATCTCGTTGGCGGGCCGGCGGGCGTCGGCGAGGATCTTCAGGACCTCGTCGATCTCGTCGGTGATGTGGAACAGCTCCAGGTCGCGCGGGGCCGCCTTGCCCTGGGCGACGAGGGTGTTCTTCAGCCACTCGTAGAGCCCGCCCCAGTAGGCGCTGCCGAAGAGGATCACCGGGAAGCGGGTGACCTTCTTCGTCTGGACGAGGGTGAGCGCCTCGAACAGCTCGTCCAGCGTGCCCAGGCCGCCGGGCAGGACCACGAACCCCTGGGCGTACTTCACGAACATCGTCTTGCGGACGAAGAAGTAACGGAAGTTCAGCCCGAGGTCGACGAACTCGTTGAGCCCCTGCTCGAAGGGCAGCTCGATGCCGAGGCCCACGCTCAGGCCGCCGGCCTCGGAGGCGCCGCGGTTGGCGGCCTCCATGGCGCCCGGCCCGCCGCCGGTGATGACCGCGTAGCCGGCCTCGGCGAGCGCGCGGCCGATGGCCACGCCGGACTCGTACTCGGGCGAGTCGACCGGGGTCCGGGCCGAGCCGAAGACACTGATCGCGGGCGGGAGTTCGGCGAGGGCGCCGAAGCCCTCGACGAACTCGGAGGTGATCCGCAGCACCCGCCACGGATCGGTGTGCAGCCAGTCGGTCGGCCCGGTGGTGTCCAGCAGGCGCTGGTCCGTGGTGCTCGTGCCGACCTGGTCCCGGCGCACCAGCACCGGGCCCTTCTGCTTCTCCGGCCAGGCCTTCTTCTTCCGCGGCACGCCGACCTGCTCGGGGCCGTGCCCGTACTGCTTCTCGTCTCCTGTGCCTGTCATGACGAAACCCTACGCCGGACTTCCCCCGTTTTCAGGCAACGGGGGAAGGTCGATCGGGCAACCGGAAGGTGGCGTTCAGCTTCTCGTACGACCGGCCGCGGGCCAGCCGCGGATCAGCTGGTGAGCCAGGCGCGCAGCCGCTCCTCGGCCTCGGCGATGGCGCTCAGCGAGCAGTGCTCGTCCCGCTTGTGCGCGAGGTTCGGGTCCCCGGGGCCGTAGTTGACCGCCGGGACGCCGAGCGCGCTGAAGCGGGCGACGTCGGTCCAGCCGAACTTGGCCCTGGCCTGGCCGCCGGTGGCCGCCAGGAAGGCCTGCGCGGCCGGCTGGGAGAGGCCGGGCAGGGCGCCGGGGGCGAAGTCGGTGACGGTCACCTCGAAGCCGTCGAAGACCTCGCGGACGTGCTTCTCCGCCTCCGCCTCGCTGCGGTCCGGCGCGTAGCGGAAGTTCACCGTCACGACGCACTCGTCCGGGATGACGTTGCCGGCCACGCCGCCGTCGATCCGCACCGCGTTCAGGCCCTCGCGGTACTCCAGGCCGTCGATCTCCACCCGGCGCGGCTCGTAGGCCGCGAGCCGGCCGAGCACCTCGGCGGCGTGGTGGATGGCGTTGTCGCCGAGCCAGCTGCGGGCCGCGTGGGCGCGCACGCCGGTCAGCCGGACCTGCGCCCGCAGGGTGCCCTGGCAGCCGCCCTCGACGACGGCGCCGCTGGGCTCCAGCAGCACCGCGAAGTCGGCGGCCAGCCAGTCGGGCCGCTCCTTGGCGAGGTGGCCGAGGCCGTTGCGGTGGGCCTCCACCTCCTCGCAGTCGTAGAACACGAAGGTCAGGTCGCGGTTGGGCGCGGGCAGCGTGGCGGCGAGCCGCAGCTGCACGGCGACGCCGGACTTCATGTCCGAGGTGCCGCAGCCGTAGAGCAGGTCCCCGTCGACGTACGAGGGCAGGTTGTCGGCGATCGGCACGGTGTCCAGGTGCCCGGCCAGCAGGACGCGCTCGGAACGGCCGAGGCGGGTGCGGGCCACCACGTTGTTCCCGTACCGGTCGACGGTCAGGTGCGGGTAGGCGCGCAGGGCGGCCTCCACGGCGTCGGCGAGCGGCTGCTCGTCGCCGCTCACGGACGGGAAGTCGACGAGGCGGGCGGTCAGCGCGCCACCGTCGAGGGTGAGGTCCAGGGGCGTCGTGTCGGGGCTGCTCATGGACGCCAGCCTAGTGCGCCCTCCCGGAACCCTGCGTAGCGGTCCTGTGACACGGTCGGCGGGACCGATCGGCAACCGGGGGGCGCCGCACACCCGTCCGAGTGGGTACGGTGTCGGATCAAGAAGCAGGCGCGAGAGGGGCAAGGGTGGCCAGGAAGAAGAGCGAGGATCAGGGCGAGGAGTTGGCGCCCCCCCGCCGCGGGCCGCTGCGCGCCCTGCTGCTCGTGATCGTGGGACTGCTGGGCCTCGCGCTGGTCGGCGGGGCGGCCGTGGTCGGCATCTGGTGGTTCGGCTTCAAGGGCACCGAGCCCGAGGGCTGCACGGTGAAGACCGCGACCGGCGAGGGCACCCTGGAGGTGCCGCAGGCCGCCAACGCCGCGACGATCGCCGCGGTGGCCCGCTCGCGCGGGCTGCCGGACCGGGCGACGGCGATCTCGCTGGCCACCGCCATGCAGGAGTCCAAGCTGCGCAACCTCGCCGGCGGCGACCGCGACTCGCTCGGCCTGTTCCAGCAGCGCCCCTCGATGGGCTGGGGCACCGCGGCGCAGATCCAGGACCCGGTCTACGCGACCAACAAGTTCCTGGACGGCCTGGTCAAGGTGCCCGGCTACACCCGGCTGCCGCTGACCGACGCCGCCCAGGCGGTGCAGAAGAGCGGCTACCCGCAGGCGTACGCCAAGCACGAGACCAAGGCGACGCTGCTCACCTCGGCGCTGGCCGGCCGCGAGCCCGCCTCCTTCACCTGCGTCGTGCACGACTACGCCAAGCCGGAGACGGACGACTCCGCGGACTCCGCCTCGCCGACCGCGACCGCCTCCGCCACCCCGGCGGCGACGCCGGACCGCACCCAGGTGCTCACCGACCGGGTGCGCCGCGAGTTCGGCCGCACCGTCGCCGCGGCCCCCGGCTACACGTCCTCGATCAAGGGCGCCGAGAACGCCGTCTCGCTGACCCCGGACCCGTCCGCCGCCGCGCTGACCACCTCGGCGGACGCCGGGGCCGACGCCGCCGCGGCCGCCGAGCGGGCGAGCGGCTGGGAGGTCGCGCACTGGGCGGTCGCCCAGGCACAGCAGCTGGGCATCGCGACGGTGGCGTACGACGGGAAGATCTGGCGCAAGACCAAGTCGGAGGACGGCTGGCAGCCGCAGCCGACGGGGACGACGACCAAGCTCGTCCAGGTCACCCTCGCGCCGTCCGGCAAGGGCTGACGCACTGACGTACGGGTTGCCGCCGGACGGGTGATTCCGGTCAACCGTGGTGGACCGGCCGCCCGTTCCGGCGACCCCCGGTGGAGAACCGTCACTCCCCTTGCCCCGCGCAGGATCCGTGGCCCCTGCCGGGCTCCGGCAGGGCGCCGCACTGCGGTCATACGATCCGATGGTCGGTCAGGCACTTTCCTTGCACCAGCCGAAACCTTCTGGCTTCTCAAGCGGTAACAACGTCGTCCGCCCGGTCGTCCACCCGGCGGACGGGACGGACCGACCCAGACCCTCTCGAGGAGCCCCATGTCTCACCCCCTCACGCGCCGGATCGCCCAGGCCGCGCTCGTCGTGGCGGCCGGAGCGACCCCGCTGGTCGCGGCCGGCTCCGCGTCCGCCCTGGGCGGCGACGCCCTGCTGCCCAAGAGCGACCTCGCCGCACCGGTGGGCCAGCTGACCAACACCGACGCGGGTTCCAGCCTCCAGCACACCACCCACCAGCTCGGCGAGGCCGCCGGGACCACCGGCGCCGCCACCGTCGCCGCGGGCGTACCCGCCTCCGCCGACGCGGCCGGCAACATCGTCGCCCACCAGCTGCCGGAGGCGAACGAGAAGGCCAGCTCGCTGACCGCCCCGGTCGACCAGACCGCCGCCACCACCGGCCAGCTCTCCGCCGTCACCCCGAAGGTCGCCTCCGCGCTGGCCGGCAAGCTCGGCGAGGCCGTCACCGGCAAGGCCATGGGCACCCGCAGCGCCGCCGCCAGCCCGGTCGGCGGGCTCGCCCAGACCGGTGCGATCACCAAGCAGCTGCCCGGCGCCGGCAACCTGACCAGCGGCGTGCCCAGCACCAACGCCGTCACCGACGCGCTGCCGCTGGGCTCGGTCGAGCGCGCGCTGCCGGGCGGCCTGACCGCCGGCGTGCCCGGCGCCGACGTCCTCGGCCTCGCCGAGCACGGCTCGGCCAACCGCCTCGCCGGCACCGACCTCGGCCCGAACAACCCGCTGTCCGGCCTCACCAACGCGCTCGGCCCGGTCGGCGGGCTCCTGGGCGGCGTGAACGGCGGCAGCATCAGCGGCCTGCCGCTCTAAGCCCTCCCGCTCCAAGCCCTCCCGCAGTACGTACGAAGGGCCGGTGTCCGAGGCGGACACCGGCCCTTCGCGCGTTCCTGCCGCTAGCGTGCCGCGTTCAGCCGCTCGACGGCCGCGGCGACCCGCTCGTCGGTCGCCGTGAAGGCGACCCGGACGAACTGCCCCCCGGCCGGGCCGTAGAACTCCCCGGGCGCCACCAGGATGCCGAGGGCGGCCAGTTCGGCCACCGTCTCCCAGCACGGACGGTCCTGGGTGGCCCACAGGTAGAGGCTCGCCTCCGAGTGCTCGATCCGGAAGCCGTACGCCTCCAGGGCCGCGCGCAGCGCCGCGCGCCGGGCCGCGTAGCGCTCCCGCTGCTCGGCCACGTGCGCGTCGTCGTCGAGCGCGGCGATCGTCGCGGCCTGGACGGGCGCGGCGACCATCATGCCGCCGTGCTTGCGCAGCCCCAGCAGCTCCTTGACGACGACCGGGTCGCCGGCCAGGAAGGAGGAGCGGTAGCCGGCCAGGTTGGAGCGCTTGGAGAGCGAGTGGACGGCCAGCAGGCCCTCGTGGTCGTCCCCGCACACGTCCGGGCGCAGGACGGACACCGGCTCGGCCTCCCAGCCGAGCTCCAGGTAGCACTCGTCGCTGACCAGCAGCACCCGGTGCTCCCGGGCCCACGCGACGGCGCGGCGCAGCTCGTCCGCGCCGAGCACCCGGCCGGTCGGGTTGGACGGCGTGTTCACCCAGAGCAGGCGCACGCGCGAGCCGTCCAGCTCGTCCACCGAGTCGTACTCGACGGGCTCCGCGCCGCACAGCCGCGCGCCCACCTCGTAGGTCGGGTAGGCCAGGCGCGGGTAGGCGACCTGGTCGCCCGGGCCGAGGCCGAGCTGGGTCGGCAGCCAGGCCACCAGCTCCTTGGAGCCGATGGTCGGCAGCACGGCCTGCGGGCCGATCTCGGCGCCGCAGCGGCGGCGCAGCCAGCCGGCGATCGCCTCGCGCAGCTCCAGCGGGCCCCAGACGGTCGGGTAGCCGGGGGTGTCGGAGTGGGCGGCCAGCGCCTTCTGGATCACCTCGGGGACCGGGTCGACCGGGGTGCCGACGGAGAAGTCGCACAGGCCGCCCGGGTGGGCGAGCGCGGTCCGCTTGTACGGCTCCAGCTTGTCCCACGGGAAGACGGGCAGGCGGTCCGAAACGCGGCGCGCCGCCCCCGGGTGGCCCGGGAACGGCGCGCGCGTGCTGTTGTCGGTGCTCACAGCTCAGATGCCACCGATCGTCAGTGGTCGGCGTTCTGCGGCGGCAGAGCGGCGATGAACGGGTGGTCACGCTCGATCAGGCCGAGCTTCGAGGCACCACCGGGCGAACCGAGGTCGTCGAAGAACTCGACGTTCGCCTTGTAGTAGTCCTTCCACTCCTCGGGAGTGTCGTCCTCGTAGAAGATCGCCTCGACCGGGCAGACCGGCTCGCAAGCACCACAGTCGACACACTCATCCGGGTGGATGTAGAGCGATCGCTCGCCCTCGTAGATGCAGTCAACCGGGCACTCTTCGATGCACGCCTTGTCCTTCACGTCGACACAAGGCTGCGCGATGACGTAAGTCACGCTGTCGTTCCTCCTCGGAAGGGCCCTGTCGGCCCGTTCTGTTCTGCTCGCGTGCGCGGTGAGCGCGGCGTCGTCGATGCCCGCCCCTAGTATCGCGGGTCGGAGACCGCAAATGCACAGGAGGTGCCCAGATGACGGCAGGCGGCCCGGAAAGCGAGCGTCCACGGGACCGTCCGGAGGTCCGGATAGATCGCTCCGACGTGGGACGACGCGTGTCGGTCCGACGGCTGTCCGGGTTCGTGGACGACCGGCCGGTCTTCCGCGATGTGATCGGCGTGCTCACATCGTGGGACGATCATGGGTTGACGGTCGATCCCCGCGCGGGCGAGCCGGTCACCTTCCCCGAGAAACTGCTGGTCGCGGGCAAGGTCGTCCCGCTCTTCCCGGTCCGGCGCGCGCCGCTGCCGGCCGCGACGCCCGTCGAGCTCCAGCGGATCGCGGCGCGCGGCTGGCCCGGCGTCGAGCAGGAGGCGCTCGGCGAGTGGACGCTGCGCGCCTCGGCCGGGTTCACCCAGCGGGCCAACTCCGTCCAGGCGCTCGGCGACCCCGGACTGCCGCTGCCGGACGCGCTGGCCGCCGTCCGGGCTTGGTACGCCGAGCGCGAACTTCCCGTCCTGGTCGAGGTCGTCACGCCCGGGACGGCGGACGGGCTGCGCGAACTGCTCGGCGCCGCGCAGTCGCCGACGCTGGTGCGCACCGCGCCGCTCGCCGGGCTCGCCAGGACCGGCTCCGGCCACGACCGGGTGCGGCTCTCGCGCACGGCCGGACCGGCGTGGATGTCCCTGTACGGCAAGCTGAGCGCCGACCCGGCGGTGCGGGAGGCCGCCCGGCGGGTGCTGCACGGCGGGCCCTCGGTCTGGTTCGCCACCGTGCCCGGCGCCGAGGGGCAGCCGCCGCTGGCCATCGGACGCTGCGTCGTCGACGGCGCGTGGGCCTGCTTCGGGGCGATCGAGGTCCAGCCGCACGCCCGGCGGGCCGGGCTGGCCACGGCCGTCATGGCGGTGCTCGCCGCCCGCGCCGCCGAGGAGGGCGCCACCGGCGCCTACCTGCAGGTCGAGGCGGGCAACGACGGTGCGCTCGCGCTCTATGACGGACTCGGCTTCACGACCAGTCACACTTACCACTACGCCCGGCTGCCCCAGGGGTAGCTCTCCCCTCCCCCCGCCACCGCTTGCCGATCGCCCGCCCGCCGTACGAAAGCCGTCGCCGTCACCGTGACCGAGCAGAGCAGAGACCGCTTCCGGACCGCCGCCCGCGCCGAGCAGCCCGACCTGGTGCTGCTCTGCCTGCTCGCCGCCGCCGAACACGGCCCCCTCACCGACCCGGACGAC
>NZ_JBFBDY010000167.1:0-12902 GCF_040683475.1 Kitasatospora sp. NPDC093558
GGATGCTCCCGCGGCCCCCGAAGCGGGCCATGAGAGGACACGACCGATGATCACCGCCCTGGACCACGTCCAGCTCGCCGCACCGCCCGGCAGCGAAGCCATGCTGCGGGCCTTCTACGGCGACATCCTGCAGATGGCCGAGCTCCCCCGCCCGGCCGAGCTCGCCGGGCGCGGCGGGTGCTGGTTCGCCGCGGACGGCGGGCGGGTCCGGCTCTACCTGGGCATCGAGGACGCGTTCCGGCCCACCACCAAGGCCCACCCCGGCCTGGCCGTCGACGGGATCGACGACTTCGCGGGCCGGCTGGAGACCTCCGGCGCGCTGGTCGTGTGGGACACCTCGCTGCCGCCGAACCGCCGCTTCTACACCCAGGACCCGGTCGGCAACCTGCTGGAGTTCGTCGAGCAGCAGCCCGCGCAGACACCCGGACAGCAGCCCGCGCAGCAACCCGCACCGACCGCCACACAGCCGACGGATTCCTCCAAGGAACCTTCATACAGTTGATGCCAACTGCCTGAAGTTGCAGGCTTCTTAATGTCCCCTTACCCGATTCCCCTTCCTCCCCCGGCCATCCGGCGGACAGGCTTCCGTCTGCTCCGCCGGGTGCGCGACCGCGCACCGCGGAACGTCCAGGGGAGGACTCCACCGTGCCCGACAGGCAACACCGACGGCTACTCGCGATCGCCGTCACCCTCACCGCGATCGGCCTCACCACCACCCAGGCCTTCGCGGCCCCCGTCCCGGCGCCCACCACCACCGCCACCCACGACGGCACCACGGGAGGCGGTGACGGCGGCAGCGACGACGCGCACAACTCCATGGAGTCCACCGCCCAGTTCACCGAGGCCCGCACCGCGCCCGGCGTCGTCGCCCCCGGTGCGTACGGCGCGGCCTGGGCACAGCTGAAGTCCCTGCCGCGCACCGGCGGCGAGTGGGAGCACGTCACCACCAAGCCGTACAACTCGGACGACCCGCGCTACCGCGACATCAACTCCAACTCCAGCGGCGGCTCCGGCAACGTCACCGGCCGCATCACCGGCCTCGCGGCCGACGACGACGGGCACGTCTACGCGGGCGGCGCCAACGGCGGCGTGTTCCGCTCGCGCACCGGCGGCGGCGACTGGGAGCCGATCGCCGAGAAGCTGCCCTCGCTCTCCACCGGCACGCTGGACCTCGACGGCTCCGGCCGGCTCTGGTACGCCACCGGCGAGGCCAACACGGGCGCCACCACGTACGTCGGCACCGGCGTGTACGTGCTCGCGGACCCCAAGCACGGCAAGTTCCAGCCCGGGGACCGGGTCGGCGGCGCCGAGCTGGAGTCCACCACCATCCACGCGCTGCGCTTCGCCGGCGACAAGGTGTGGGCGGCGACCAGCCGCGGCGTGTGGAGCCACTCGACGACCACGCTCACCGGCCCGTGGACGCTGGAGTTCGCGCCCAACCCGGACTACCTGCCCGGGGGTTCGAAGGCGGCCGACCCGAGCGCGCCGTACAAGAACATCGCCAACGACATCGCGATCGACCCCAAGGACCCGTCGAAGGTGGTCGTGGCCGTCGGCTGGCGCAGCGGCGACACCTACAACGGCTTCTACAGCAAGGCCACGGACGGCAGTTGGCAGCGCGTCGGGTCGCTCGGTGACCTGCCGACGGACGCCGCGAACGTCGGCACCGTCACCTTCGCGCGCTCGGCGGACGGCTCGCGCTACTACGCGATCGACGAGTCCCCGGCGGTCATGGCGAGCAACCCGGACACCGGCCTCAAGGGCGTCTACGTCTCCAAGTCCGGCTCCCCGTTCGGCCCTTGGACGCTCATCGCGGACAAGGACAAGCTGATGGGCTCCGGCTCGGCCCTCCAGGGCGCCGGGTACCAGCCGGGCATCCAGTCCTGGTACAACCAGTTCCTCCAGGTCGACCCGGCCAACCCGGACCACGTCTACGCCGGTCTCGAAGAGGTCTTCGAGACCACCAACGGCGGCACGTCGTGGATCACCGCGGCGCCGTACTGGAACAACCCGTTCCCCTGCTGGAGCATCGACCCGACGAAGCAGACCGGCGACTGCTCCCCCACCACCCACTCCGACCAGCACGCCGCCGCCATCGGCACCTACCAGGGCAAGCCGAGCGTCTACGTCGGCAACGACGGCGGCGTCTACCGCCGCCCGGTGAACGGCCAGTTGGACGCGTACGGCCGCGGCAAGGACTGGACCTCCCTCGCCGACGGCACCATCGACACCCTCCAGTACTACTCGGTCGGCGTCGGCAAGGACCCGGCCGACCCGTCCGGCCGGGGCGTCATCGTCAGCGGCGGCCTCCAGGACAACGGCGAGTCCATCCTGCGCGCCCACGACAAGGTGATGGGCTCCAACTTCGGCGGCGACGGCGGCGACACCATCGTCGACCCGAACAACGGGTGCGACATCGCCCAGGAGTACGTCTACCTCGACATGTGGGTCACCCAGAACTGCGCGGTGAACAACGGCAGTTGGCTGGCCGACCCGACGAAGGCCACCTCCTACGAGGTCGCCCCGCCCGACAAGGACACCAACGCCGCCCGCTTCATCGCCCCGCTGACGACGGACCCGAAGAACATCAACACCTGGGTCGCCGGCGGCCGGCACATCTGGGTACAGAACAAGGGCTTCGCGATCCGCAGCGGCAGCGAGTGGACCAGCGCGTACGACCTCGGCGCCGGCCACGTCGCCACGGCCGTGGCGACCGTCAACGGCACGGTGTACGCGGGCTGGTGCGGCCCCTGCAACAACAAGGGCTTCACGCGCGGCATCGCGGTCGGCAAGACCGACAGCACCGGCTGGCACCAGCTGAACCTGCCGGTCGGCGGCACCCTGCCCAACCGCTACGTCTCGTCCTTCGCCGTGGACGAGAACGACGCGCAGCACATCGTCGTCGCCTTCTCCGGCTTCTCCCGCGCCTGGACGGAAGGCCCCGGTGCCGGGATCGGCCACCTCTTCGAGTCCCACGACGGCGGCGCGACCTGGAGCGACATCTCGGCCAACCTGCCCGACGTCCCCGCCGACACCGTCAAGCTGCTCCCGGACGGCGCGATCGCGCTCGGCACCGACGTCGCCGCGTTCTACCGCGCGCCCGGCGAGAGCGCGTTCAAGGTCCTCGGCGAGGACCTGCCGACCACGTCGGTGCTCCAGCTGAGGACCGGCCCCGACGGCAAGCTGTACGCCGCTACCTTCGGCCGCGGCATCTGGGCCATCAACACCCGCCGCGACAGCTGAACCGGTTACACCCGCGACCCGGGCGCGGCGGTGGCCCCGCCGCGCCCGGCGTTCGCCTGCGCGACCAGGTACGGCACCAGCCCGCGCTCGGCCAGCGCCGTCCGCCAGGCCTCCCGCGCCAGCGCCAGCTCCCCCGCACCCCCGGCGTCCCCGGCCTCCGCCACCCGCGTGCGCGACGCCGCGGCCGCCAGCCCGATCCCGCCGCCCAGCGCGCTCACCAGCGCCACCCCGGCCGCGATCCAGCCGGCGCCCACCAGCGCCCCGCCCAGCACCTCCGAATCGTCGGACAGCCCGAGCGCGTACCCGAGCAGCAGGAAGATCCCGGCGGCGGCCCCGGCGATTATCGGCACGATCACCGCCAGCACCCCCAGCCACCCCGACGCCCGCTGCCGCGCGGGCACGTCGACGGGCAGCCGCGCCACCGCGTCGGCATCCGCCCGCAGCCCCACGTACCGCTCGTACTCGGGCGCGGCGGCGGCCAGCACGTACTCGGCGTTGTCCCGCGCACTGCGCCGCAACCGCTCGGCACCGTGCGCCTCGTCCCCGGTGGAGCGCAGCGCGGCCTGCACCGCCGCCCCCGCCAGGGCCCTGCCGAGCAGCGTCTCGAAGTCGGCCCGGTCCTGCTGAGGAAGCCGGAGCGGTCTGTCCATGGTTCTACCCCGTTCGCTGTTCGCGTCGCCCCCGCCTTGGCGCCGGCTTTACCAGCCCTTAGTTCTACAGCACTGTAGAGCATGGGGTGTGGGAGGGGGAGCGGTCGCGACCAGTGAACTTGCCACTACAGGGAGGGATCGGCCATCGGCACCCGCCGCAGGGCAGCCCAGATCGTGTCGGCGAGATCGGGGACGGGGGCGCCCAGTTCGCGCAGCCAGGAGGCGACTTGGGTGATGGGGGCGCCGGTGTGGTCGGCGAGATCGAGGAGGATCGTCAGTCCCGCTCGTCCACACGCCTCCGGGCTCTGCTCCCACTCCCGCGCCATGCGCAGCACTTCAGGGCCACGCCCAAGCGGGATCCCAGCGGGAATCCTCCGGCACGATACGGTGAGACCGCGCGATTCGAGGTGTCGAAGCAACTCGGAGCGATTCATGCGGAGTTGATCGGCGGCCTCGGCCAACCGGGCATACGGCACGGTCCCGTCCGTCGGCAGCCCCTCCCACCTGAGGGGGCCATCGATCGTGAACACCTCCCTGTCCAGTCGGGACGGGCTCTCCGGGTACCGCAGTGGGATGTCGAAGCCGTAGGCGCGGTAGCGGTCGATGACGGATGCCAGGGAACGCTGCCGCGTGGCGCCGTCCAGCAGGTGCTGGTAGTCCACTGGTCCCGGCGGCCTCAGCAGAACGTCCGGATTCCCGGCCAACAGCTCGAGGTCCTCGGGCCCTGCGTCCGCAGGCAGCGGGGGGATCTCGAAGCCGAGTCCCCTCATCCGCCGGACAACCTCTCGCAGGGGCAAGCCGGTCGTCCCGGCAGTCAGCAGAAGGTGAGCGGGCGGAATGACTTCGGTTCGCGGGAGCCACCGCTCGTCGCCACCGTACTCCAGCTTCAGGAACTCGATCGTCTCGTTCGACGGCACCTCGGGCAGGTGATCCGCATCAGTCTTCAGCCCATGGGCCTCGATGTACCCGGACACCTCGGACACGGGCCGCCCCGCCCAAAGGCTCGCCATTGCGAGGTTCCCGGCCGGGACGGTGCCGCCCGGGCCGACCCAGTACGGGGCACCCCCTCGGGGCCGAATCGCCGCGCGGAGCAAGCGATCATTCTCGGCCGCCAACGCAAGCGCCCCGACCGGTTGAGGCACCCGCAGCCCGAGACTCTTCATGAGGGCGATGACCGCGGGAATGTCGAGGCGCGCTCCCTCCGCAGTGGTGACGAGGTCGGTCACCGTCACAGGCCGGTCCGTCTCCAGGAATTCGCCAAGGCCGTTGCCGTCCAGGAGGCCGAGCCGAGACGAGTCGGCCGCGAGTGCCCGGGCCACGCCTCGGTGATCCAGCAGGATCACTCGCAGTTCGGCAGCCCGCACGACCGCATCTTCAAGCGTCAGCCCGAGGTAGGTCCCCAGCTCTTCGAGCCAGCGCCGCGTTACCGCCCTCCGCCAACGCCACCGAGTGCTCTCCCGGCGGGCGAAGAAGTCCGCGTCGGACGGGAGGGCCGGGCGCACCTCTCTCACCCCCCGAAGCTCGGGACATACGACCGACAGCTGCTCCAGCGCGGCGTTCGGTCGATGGGCCAGCAGCCTCCACAACAACACCTCGTCCGGCGGATTCTCGGCCATCGGGTGGATCAGGCCGTACCTGCCCCGCTCCCGAGCGGTGCTGCCAGGCAGCACATGTGGATCCGGCGGAAAGCAGCCGCCACGGGACGCGCCGAACTCCACTCCCCCGTACTCCAGCCGCCGCCCGGACCGGATGATCTCGATGGCCACGAGATCGCTGAGCCGGGGGTTCCGCTCGGCGACCGATCCGAGCCACTCGAAGCCGGGCAGCTCCGATCGGCTGTGGACCAGTTCCTTCGCCGCCTCCGCGAGGAGGCCCTCCAGCACCCCTGACACGTCGCCGAGGATCCGACGACGGTCGACCGAGAGCCTCCGGGGTGCGAACGCTCCCGAGAGATTCACCACGGCGCCCCAGAGCCGCCCTTGCCGGGACAGCACGCCACGCGCCGGTTCCGCTTCCACCAGCAGACCGTCCACCAGCACCGCCCCAGCACTGTGGCACCAGATCACCTGCGCGCCGGCCGGGGCGCCGGCCCACACGGCCGTGCCCACCGCGTCGCGCCCGAACGCCGCGGCGAACCGCGGCGGGGGAAACTTGGGAACCCCCGCATTCCACACGTTCTCCCGCCGACCGTCCCTGACCGTCGTGGTGAACTCCGCGATGCCCAGCACGCGTTCGAGCACCGTCAGACACGACCACTCCTCCCCCAGCCCCACGTCCTCCCGCAGATACAGCCGCACCGTCGTCCCCGGCTGCCGTCCCTGCGCCTCGCGCTCGACGATGCGGAACAGGTGGCGCGGGCCGCAGATGGCCGCTTCGAGGACGGGGCCGAGCCGGCTGTCCGGGTTCATCCGGCACGTCGTCACCTCGATCTCGTCGGCCAGCATGAAGTACTCAACACCCCGATGCCGAAGCGACTGTTGGGGTACAGCTCCACCGGCGGATCGAGCCGCTGCCAGGCCGCCCGCTCCAGCTTGAACTCCGGCTGCTCCGCGAAGCGCGCGCCCGCGTTGGCGAAGACGCCCCGCAGCTCGGCCTCGCCCATGCCGACGCCGTTGTCCTCGCACTCCAGGTAGGCGCGCCCGTCGGCGTCCACCCCCTGGCGGAACTCGATCCGGCCGTCATACATAAACGAACCCACCGGGCTCGTGCGGTCGAGGTACTCGGTCCGGGCGCGGCGGTAGCGGCAGGCGTCGAGGGCGTTCTGGTAGAGCTCGCGGACGGCGAGGTCGCGGTCCTGGTAGAGCTCGACGCCCATCAGGAGGCTGCGGATCCGCTGTTCGTCCAGGCGGAAGCGGGCCCAGCCGGTGAGTGCGCCGTCGGCCGGGGTGGCGTCGTCGGCGGTCAGCCGGGCGGGCAGGGGCGGCAGCGGGTGGCTCAGGGGCACCCGGCGGACGGCGTGGAGGAGTTCGTCGGCCCGGGCGGTGTACTCGCGCAGGCCCTCGACGACCGCCTCGTGGTGGCATTCGGCGCGCAGCACCGGCAGGTCGCGGGAGCCGCCCCAGGTGGCGTGGTCCAGGGTGCGGCGGAGGTCGGCGAGGTCGACGGGGTGCGGGATGCCGATGTGCTCGACCACGATGTCGGGCAGGGCGGTGAGTTCGATCGCGAGGCCGTGCGCGAGGGCCAGGAGGAGGCTGAGCCGCTGGCCACGGACGCGCTGGTCGCCGGGCGCGCGGAGGTGGTCGTCCGGGCGGATCCGGTCGAGGTGGTCGCGGTTGCCGACGTCCGGACCGCGCAGGAGGCCGTGCAGCAGGCCGGCGAGCCGCTCGACGGCGAAGGTCTCGCCCAACTCCAGACCAGCAGAACCAAGTTCACCGATGAGCAACCGGACGCCTTCCGGGTCCGCCAGGTCCTTCTCGCGCGCCAGCCAGCGGTGGAACAGCCACCACCCGATCGGCGCGGCCGACTCCGGGCGCAGCAGGGCGCGGTGGGCGAGCAGGTCGTAGGAGGCGAGGAAGTCCTCGAAGGCGGCGCGCTCGCCGTCGGCGCCTTCGAGGGGCTGGAGTTCGGTCGGGCCCACGGCGACGCACGACATTGCGAGGCTCAGCGCGCGCACACGGTGGAGGAACGGCGTGAGGACCAGCAGCGCCGCCTCCGCCGGGTACAGGTCGGCCGGCCCGTCGCCGAGCAGCCACCCGACCCGTTCCACGAAGCGGACGGCCACGCCGTGGTCCTGCCAGGGGTCGTCGGCCAACACCGCCGAGGCCTCGTCGCGCAACCGCGCCAGTTCGCGGACGGCGTTGAGGGTGTGCCGCCGGTACGGTTCCACGTCGCGCCCGGCCGGCACGTGGCGCCAGACTGCGGACTCGGCCGCGCAGCGCACCCAGGCGTCGTCGTCGGGGTTCACCACCGACTCCCGGTCGTACTGATTGATCGTCAGGTGCCCGATGTCCCGGGCTTGCACGGCCGGTCCGTTCACCGTGCCTTTGATCGAGTTCGATGTGTCCAACGCCCTCAGCCCTCCCCACCTACCGGGGGAGAAAGCCTAGGCCACCGTCAGGATCCCCCGCATGAAGTGGTGGAACGTGCACAGGTACGCGTAGTCGCCGCGCTGGGCCGGGGCCGTGAAGGTGGCCGAAGCGCCCGGGGCGATGGGGGGCGTGCCGAAGGTGCGGTCCTGGGCCGTGAGGGTGTGCTCGACGGTGTCGCCGTTCACCACCGTCACCGTGCCGCCGGGGCGGACCGTGAAGTTCGCGGGCTGGAACAGGAAGTTCCCGATCGTCACCGTCACCGCCGCCGTCACCGCCGCCGCGCCGGTGGGGGCCGTGGTCCTGGGGCCCGGTGGCGCGGACGGCGGCGCGGTGGGGCTGTTCTCCTCGGGCGCCGTGCCGAGGTAGGCGCTGAGGCATCCGCCGAGGCTTCCGCTCAGGGCGGCGGCGAGGAGGAGGGCGCCGCCGGCCCGGGCGAGCCGGGTCGGCGGGCGCATCAGCCGGTGGCGGTGGCAGTGGCGGCGCCGGTGGCCAGCCGGAGCCGGCGGGCGTCGGCGGAGGCGGGCGGGTTGGCGCCGAGGTTGGAGACGGTGGCGGTCAGGACGGCGTCCGCGTCGGGGATCCAGTTGACCGTCTTGGACTGCACCACGAGCTGGCGGTGCTGGTCCGTCCCGTCGCACACGACGTCCGCCTCGGCGGTGCGGCTGGAGCCGAAGGCCTTCGAGGAGCTGTCCTCCGGGTCCGTCTGCTCGACCGTGACGGTCAGCGACCTGGCCTCGGCGGCGACCCCGCACGCGTAGGTGACGTCGACCCGGACTCGGCCCGGGATCTTGGGGTCGATCCGCGCGTCACCGATGGTCACCGACGTCGTGGCGTCGTCGTCGGGGGCCGGATCGGCCACGGCGGGTACTGCCAGGCCGCTGAGGGCCGTGGTGAGGGCCGTCACGATGATCCACCGCTGCATTGCCGACCTCCCGGGGGCTGGGACGAGCTTGGGCCGACGCTAATCGCCCGCCCCGCGCCCCGCCCGCCGAGCCGCCCGAACGGCTCAAAAGCAGTCCGGACCGCCCGGACAGCCCGGACCGCCCGAACCGATCAAGCGGCCCGGGCGGCCCAAACCCAGCGCAACGGCTCAAGCCGCCCGCCGCACCAGCCCCGCCCGGGCCCCCGGCCGCAGCCAGACCACCCACGTGAGCGCCGAGCAGGCCAGGTACGCCGCGAGGAAGCCGAGGTAGGCGGCGTCCCCGTTGTGGCTGGCCTGGAACGACTGCCGGAAGGCGAGGTTGACGATCACCCCGCCGAACGCCCCGATCGCGCCCGCGAGCCCGATCAGCGCGGCCGAGCGGCGCCGGGAGTCGGCCTCCGCCGCCTCCGGGTCGGCGCCGGCGGCGACGGCGGCCCGGGCCCGGCCCTGGTAGTGCGCGGGGATCATCTTGTACGTCGAGCCGTTGCCGATCCCGCTGAGCACGAACAGCGCGACGAACCCGGCCAGGAACAGCGGCAGCGAGCCGGCCCGGGAGGCGGCGAGCACGACGGCCGTCCCCGCGCCCATGGCCGCGAAGGTCGCGAGCGTGACCCGCGCACCGCCCCAGCGGTCGGCGAGCCGCCCGCCGACGGGGCGCAGCAGCGAGCCGAGCAGCGGCCCGAGGAAGGTGAGCGCGGCGGCCTTGACCGGGGTGTCGAAGCGGTCGTGGAACTGCACCTGGAGCACCTGTCCGAAGGCGAAGCCGAACCCGATGAACGAGCCGAACGTGCCGATGTACAGCGTGGACACGGCCCAGCCGTACGGGTCGCGCGCCACCTCGCGCATCGCCCGCCCCTCACCGCGCGAAGCGCTCGGAGCGACGTCCAGGTTGTCCATCTTCCACCAGGCCCCCGCCGCCGCCAGCACGATCAGCGGCAGGTAGAGGAGCGGCAGCAGCCGCGGGTGGGCCGCGCCCGCCGTGGCGAGGACGAGCAGCCCGAGGAGCTGCACGGCCGGCACGCCGAGGTTGCCGCCGCCCGCGTTGATGCCGAGCGCCCAGCCCTTGAGCCGGTGCGGGTAGAAGGCGTTGATGTTGGCCATCGACGACGCGAAGTTGCCGCCGCCGACGCCCGCCACGCAGGCCACCGCGAGCAGCGTCCCGTACGAGACGCCGGGCTTCAGGACGAGGGCGGCGAGCGCGGTGGGCACGAGCAGCAGCAGCGCGCTGATCACCGTCCAGTTCCGCCCGCCGAACCGGGCGACGGCGAAGGTGTACGGCAGGCGCAGCAGCGCGCCGAGCGCGGTCGGCAGGGCGGTGAGCGTGAACTTGCCCGCGGTGTCGATGTGGTACTGGGGCCCGAGGAAGAGCACGAGCACCGACCACAGGCTCCACACGGAGAATCCGATGTGCTCGGAGAGGACGGAGAAGACGAGGTTGCGCCGGGCGATCCGGGCGCCGGAGCGCTCCCAGAACTCCTCGTCCTCCGGGTCCCAGCCGCGCAGTTCGGCCGGTCTCGCGTCGACGATCGTCGTCACTGCGCACCTCCCGCGACCCGGACCGGCCAGACCTTCAGGACGGCCGGGCTGCCGTCGGGGGCGGTGTCCTCGTCGAGGCAGCGGCCGTCGGTGAGGTCGAAGACCTGCTTGTACATCGGCGAGGCGAGCGTCGGGCGGTCGCCGCGGCTGCCGAGCAGGCCGCGGGAGAGCACCTGGGCGCCGCTGAACGGGTCGAGGTTGTCGACGGCGTACAGCCTGCCGGCGCGGTCGACGAACAGCGCGACCTGCTGGGCCTCGCCGATCAGCGCGGCGACGCCGCGGCCGGGCTGCAGGTCGTCGAGGGTGCAGACGGCATGCCAGCGGGTGCCGTCGTGGATCTGAACGGTCACGGGGTGAGCACCTCCAGTCGGGCCCCGGCGATCAGGACCGGGGAGTCGAGGGTGTGTCCGTCCTCGCCGGGGCGGGCGGGGCGGACCTGGCCGCGTTCGGGGACGAAGGTCACGGCCGGGTCGGGGGTTCCGGGGGCGTTGACGAAGGAGGAGAAGCGCCGCAGCCGGTCGGGGTCGGCCAGGGTCTCGGCCCATTCGTCCCGGTAGCCGCCGATGTGACGGGCCATCAGGTCGTCGAGCTCGGCGGCGATGCCGAGCGAGTCGTCGAGGACGACGGCCCGCAGGTGGTCGAGGCCGCCCTCCAGGCGCTCCAGCCAGACCGAGGTGCGTTCGAGGCGGTCGGCGGTGCGGATGTAGAACATCAGGAAGCGGTCGATGGTGCGGATGAGCGTCTCGCGGTCCAAGTCGGCGGCGAGCAGGTCGGCATGACGTGGCGTCATGCCGCCGTTGCCGCCGACGTAGAGGTTCCAGCCGGCCGAGGTGGCGATGATGCCGAAGTCCTTGCTCTGCGCCTCGGCGCACTCGCGGGCGCAGCCGGAGACGGCGGACTTGAGCTTGTGCGGGGAGCGCAACCCCCGGTAGCGGAGCTCCAGTTCGATGGCGAGCGTGGTGGAGTCCTGGACGCCGTAGCGGCACCAGGTCTCGCCGACGCAGGACTTCACGGTGCGCAGCGACTTGCCGTAGGCGTGGCCGGATTCGAAGCCGGCGTCGACCAGCTTCCGCCAGATCACCGGCAGTTGGTCGACGGTGGCGCCGAACATGTCGATCCGCTGGCCGCCGGTGAGCTTGGTGTAGAGGCCGTGGTCGCGGGCGATCTCGCCGATCGCGATGAGGCCCTCGGGGGTGATCTCACCGCCGGGCACGCGCGGGACGACCGAGTAGGAGCCGTTGCGCTGGAGGTTGGCGAGGAAGTGGTCGTTGGAGTCCTGGAGGGCGCCCTGTTCGCCGTCGAGGATGTGGCCGTTGCCGAGGCTGGCCAGGATGGAGGCGACGGTGGGCTTGCAGACCTCGCAGCCCTCGCCCTTGCCGTGCCGGTCGAGCAGGTCGGAGAAGCTCGTGATCCCCGTCACGCGCACGATCTCGTACAACTCGGCGCGCGTGTGGGCGAAGTGCTCGCACAGGCCCTTGTCGGTGCTGACGCCGGCCGCCTCCAGCTCCTCGGTGACGACGGTGCCGAGCATCTTGACGCAGCTGCCGCAGCCGGTCCCGGCCCGGGTGCACTTCTTGACGGCGGCGACGCTGTCGGCGCCCTGCTCCCGGACGGCCGCGCGCACGGCGCCCTGGGTCACGTTGTGGCAGGAGCAGAGCACCGCGTCGTCGGGCAGCGCGACCGGGCCCGCGTTCGCGAACCCGGCGGGCAGCACGAGCTGTTCGGCCGGGACGGTGAGCGGCTTGCCGGCCACCGCGAGCGGGCGCAGCGTGCCGTAGGCGTCGGTGTCGCCGACCAGGACGCCGCCGAGCAGGGCGCCGTCCGGGCCGATGACGAGCTTGCGGTAGACGCCGCCGCGGCTGTCGCTGTAGAGCACGTCGAGCGCGCCCTCGGCGGTGCCGTGCGGGTCGCCGAAGCTGGCGACGTCGACGCCGAGCAGCTTGAGCTTGGACCTCGTCCGGATCCGTACCGAGGTCGAGCGGCTCACCGGGATGGTGGACGACCTGTTCGAGCTGTCCCGGATCCAGGCGGGGGCGCTGTCGCTGTCGGTCGCCCGGGTGTCCGTGTACGACCTGGTGGACGACGCGCTCGCGGGCGCCTACCCGCTGGCCCGGCGGCGCGGGGTCCGGCTGGAGGGCCGGGAGGTGCTCGCCGAGCCGGTGGAGGTGGACAGCAGGGAGATCACCCGGGTGCTCGGGAACCTGCTGGTCAACGCGATCCGGGCGACCCCCGAGGACGGCCTCGTCGCGGTCGCCGCCCGGCGGGAGGCGGACGAGGTCGTGCTGTCCGTCACCGACGGCTGCGGCGGCATCCCGGAACAGGACCTGCCGCGCGTCTTCGAGACCGGCTGGCGCGGCGGCGCCGCCCGCACGCCCCGGCGCGACCCCGGCGAGGGCGGCGACAGCGGGGACAGCGGCGGCGGGCTCGGCCTGGCCATCGTGCGCGGCATCGTCGAGGCGCACGCCGGCCGGGCCGGCGTGCGCAACGGCGACGGGGGCTGCAGCTTCGAGATCGCCCTCCCGG
>NZ_JBFBDY010000168.1:0-12902 GCF_040683475.1 Kitasatospora sp. NPDC093558
TGAGGCACGGGGCGGCGTCAAACGCGACACCCTCTGGGACGGTTACAAAGTCCACCTCACCGAGACCTGTGAGGAAGGCGGGCTGCCGGGACTGGCTGGAGCGCGCGGAACAGCTGCGCGTCCGGGTGGCGGCGAGTGCGGCCGACGGCCCGCCGGTGGACTGGTCCGCGAATCTGCTGGCCCGGCTGGAGGAGGACGGGCCGCGCGGCCCGCAGCGGTAGGACGAAGGCGCCGGCCGGAGCCGGAGTGCCGCCGTAGTCAGGCATGAAGGGTCCTGAGGGAAGGGCTGGGAGCGGCGTCGCTCATGGGCGGCGCCGTCGGTGTCGATAGGTCGTCCGCGTCGCACGCCGCGCGTCCGGGTGGAGGCGCGACGGCAGGCACGGAGCCCGGGCCCTGGCGGCACGGCGGCGCAGTGCGCTCGGCCGTACGGCAGGGCGACCTGCCCGTCACGGTGCCCCGGCGGCAGTGGCCGACCGGATGGAGCGAATGGAACGCGGGGAGACGGGCGCGTCAGCAGGCGAGGGCGAGCGCGGGCGGCCCGCGCCGCACGACGGCGTGCGTGAGCAGCACCTGTCGCGGCAGCCGGGTCGGCCGGTCGGCGCGCCGGGGCGGGGCCGGCGGGAAACCGGAGGGCCGCGCGAAGAGGCTAAGCAGCGGGACGAGCAGCGCGCCCGCGACGACGGTACCGAGTGCGCCGAGCAGTTCGAAGATCCGGACCAGCGCGGCGTCACCGCGCCAGAGCAGCAGTGCGCAGGCCAGCGCGGCCAGCACGTGGGCGGCGACCATCCCCACGGACATCCCGTGGGCCATGCCGTGCGCCATCCCGTGGGCGGCCATGGCCTGTCCGGAGCCGTCGGCCACCTCGGCCCCGGAGGGCATGCCCGGCATGCCACCCATCCCAGTCATCCCGGTCATGTCCATCGCCATGCCGTCGCCGAGACCGGCCCCGCCCGAGGCGGCGGAACCGGCACCGTGCCGCAGGCCGGCCGGCGGCGCATCCGGGTCGAGTCCGGCCATCCTGGCCAGGTCCGCGGGCGACAGTCCGGTCGGCACCCGGCCGGGGTTGCACAGCAGCAGGGCGGCCCAGTCCGTGCCGGAGAGCCGGCCGAGCCCGCCGCCCGTAGGCGTGAGAGCCCCGGCGCGTTCGAACAACAGGTGTAGTGCGGTCTGCGCCGCGACCATCCAGGCGCTGATCACCCCGAGCCCGCGCCGCTTCCCGGCGAGCATCCAGGTCACACCGAGGACCACGCCGGACCCGCCGACCAGGACCGGCGGCGACACCCCGGCCCCGCCCATGGCGACGTGCGCCGCGGCGGCCAGCGCCACGCACAGCGCGGCGAAGACCACGGCGCGCAGCGAGCGGATCCGGTCGGTCATCACGATGGCACTCATCGTCGCACCCGCCGGGCCGCGCCCGTACCGCACCCTCCGGTATCGGCCGGTTCCGCCTCGTGAGACCATGCCCGGCCGTCGCGCCGGAGGCCCCCGTCCCCAGTCGGCCCGACCTCTCTGGTTGCCGACCCACCCGGCCCAACCGCCCGACGAACCGACCAGGCGAACAACTGCTCGTACGACCATCGGGAGGATTTGACATCTCTCATCACCTGGTCACTAAATGTGCACAACCACCTACGATGCGCACACCCCGGTGCAGGCGTCAGCACAGCGGACCACCAGGAGGCCCGGCCATGGACACCACGATCGGCCGGGCAGCACGGACAGCATCCGCCGGAACCGGCTTGGTCTCCGCGCACTTCAAGCCAACCCCCGGCTCCGCCCCCGACCTGGCCGACCCGGGCTTCTGGCAGCTCCCCGCCCCCACCCGCGCCGCCGCCTTCGCCGAATTACGCCGCCGCCCCACCCCCCTCTACGTCGGCGACCGCGCCACCGGCCGCGGCCACCACGCCCTCGTCCGCTACGCCGACGTCGTCGAAGCCGGCCGCACCCCCGCCGTCTTCCGCAGCGCCCCCGGCGTTACCACCCCCGAACCGCCCCGCTGGGTCAGGGCCCTCTTCGGCGACTCGATGGTCAACCTGGACGACCCCCGCCACGCCCAGCTGCGCCGCGTCATCGCCCGCGCCTTCACCCCCCGCCTCCTCTCCAGGGTCGAGGACGACATCCGCCGCGTCGCCGCCCGCCTCGTCGACGACGTCGAACGCAACCGGCCCGAGGACTTCGTCACCGCGGTCGCCGCCGAACTCCCGTTCCAGGTGATCTGCAACCTGATGGGCATCCCCGAGGGCCCCCGCCGCGCGATCCTCGACCAGGTCGACCACGCCTCCGAACACACCGGCGTCGCCCGCCCGCTGCGCCGCCGCCTGCGCGTACCCGGCCGCGGACTGGCGGCGCTCGCCCGGATGCAGCTCATGGTCGCGGCGATCGGCCGCCACCGCCGCCGCGCCCCCGCCGACGACCTGATCACCGCCCTCGTCACCGCCGACGTCGAAGGACGCAGGCTCACCGGCCGCGAACTCGGCGCCTTCTTCTCCCTGCTGCTCGTCGCCGGCGTCGAGACCACCCGCAACGCGCTCGCCCATGGCCTCCACCTGCTCACCGCCCACCCCGACCAGCGCGCCCTGCTCCTCGACGACCTGGACGGGCGGCTCGGCGGCGCCGTCGACGAGATCGTCCGCCACGCGACCCCGATCATCCAGTTCCGCCGTACCCTGGCCGTCGACCACGAACTCGGCGGCCCCGGCGGGCCACTGCTGCGAGCCGGCGAGAAAGCCGTCCTCTACTTCGGCTCGGCCAACCGCGACGAGACCGTCTTCACCGACCCGGACGCCTTCGACATCACCCGCACCCCCAACCCCCACCTGGGCTTCGGCGGCGGAGGCCCGCACTACTGCCTCGGGGCGCACCTGGCCCGGCAGGAGATGAAGGTGCTGTTCCGCGAACTTTTCACCCGCCTGCCCGGTCTGCGATCGGTCGGCGAGCCGGACCTCGTCCCGTCCAGCTTCGACAACCGCATCCGGTCACTGCGCTTCACCTTCTGAACCTTCGGACGAGTGATATCCATCGGCCACGGCGACCGAGGCGATGGCCCCAGTCTCGGTGCGCCCCAGCCAGACGACGGAGGGTCCTTCGGCGGGGAACGTCACGAGGTCCGCTCCGTGCCCCTCGTCGCTCGCGCGCTCGAAACGGTCATCGAAAAGACTTTCCGTGTCACGGGGCTGCCGGTTGCCGGATTGGCATCCTCGCCAGAACTCGCGGAACGGTGCTGTCAGTGCGGGCCAGGCAGCGGCATCGGAGAAGCTCCCCATGTTCGTCTCGGAGTTGAACCCAATCCGGTCCCCACGACGAATCGTCTCGATGTCGTCTCCGACACCGAGGGCCATCTCCCAGCTCATTACGGGGGTCTCGGTGATACACAGGCGGATGGCGGCTACTTCCCGGCCGTCGAAACGCTCGCCCATGAACTCGTACGGCGCTTGCGTCCAAGCGGCCTCCACCCGGTAGATGCCCGGCGGGATCCGTTCCGCCAGTTCCCGGCCGACTCGCGCCGTCAGCTCCGGGTCGTCATCCTCCGGCCATGGTGAGTCGACGATGAGACGGCCGCTGGGGATGCGGATCGTGGTCACTTCTCTCACTTCGGCGACCCGGATGAACGTCGTTGGATCACCGGGACGCGTTCCAAGCCGTGTCCCCGGCGTGATAACCGCTTCCAGATACCAGCTCTCCTCGGGTTTGGCGGCAAGCCGGACATCTGCTGTATGACCCATGCGCCGACGATAGTGGGGCGCACCGACACAGTCCGTGCGCAGGCGCAGCCGGGTGGTGGCGGCCGTCACGGCGGACGCACGGGAACCCGAGCACAATGCCGTACATGACAGAGCGTCCGACACCCCCGGCCGAGCAGTCCCGTGTTGCCCAGGCGACTCACGGGTCGACGTCCCCCGAGCAGAACCCGCCCACGCAGGTCCCCACCGACGGCCCCACCGCACACGCCTGGGCGGCCCTCGGCGGCTCCGCCGACCTGCTGGACCGGGTCTCCTTCCACGGCCCCGCCACCGTCCTGCCCTCCGGACTGCCCGTGCGCCGCCTCGCCCGGGCCACCGTCGCCGTCTGTTCCCTCGCCGCCGCCGAACTCGCCGCCCACCGCGCCGGTGGCCCCGTCCCCGCCGTGCGGATCGACCAGGGTGCCGTCGCCACCGCCTTCGTGAGCGAACGCCACCTGACCGTCGACGGCCGCGCACCCGTCAGCTTCGCCCCGCACTCCGGCTTCTGGCGCACCGCCGACGGCTGGGTCCGCACCCACGCCAACTACCCGCACCACCGCACCCGGCTGCTCGCGGCCCTCGGCCTGCCCGGCGGCGCCGGGCCCGAGGAACTCGCCACGGTGCTGAGCGAACAGCCCGCCGAACTCGTCCAGGAGCGCGCGTACGAGGCGGGGGCGCTCGCCGTGGCCGTCGCACCGGTGAGCGGCACAAAGCACCCACTCGTCGAGACCCGCATCGTGGGCCCGCGCGACCCGAACGGCCCGGCGCCCACCGCACCCCGCCCGCTCGGCCCCGCACCCCTGCCCGCCGACGGCATCCGCGTCCTCGACCTCACCCGCGTCATCGCCGGCCCGGTCGCCACCCGCACTCTCGCCCTCCTCGGCGCCGACGTGCTGCGCATCGACTCCCCCCACCTCCCCGAGGCCGACGACGCCCACGCCGACACCGGCTTCGGCAAGCGCTCCGCCCGCCTCGACCTCGCGGACCCCGCCGACCGCGCCACCTTCGACGAGCTCCTCGCCACCGCCGACGCCGTCATCACCGGCTACCGCCCCGGCGCCCTCGACGCCCTCGGCCTCGCCCCCGACGCCCTCCTCGACCGCCACCCCGGCCTGATCGTCGTCCAGCTCTGCGCCTGGGGCTGGACCGGCCCGTGGGCCGGACGCCGCGGCTTCGACAGCCTCGTCCAGGCCGGCGTCGGGATCGCCGCCCACGAGGCCGCCCCCGACGGCCACCCCGGCGTCCTCCCCGCCCAGGCACTCGACCACGGCACCGGCTACCTCATCGCCGCCGCCGTCCTGCGCGCCCTCACCGAACAGCGCACCGGCCGCCCCGGCGGACGCCACCTCCGCTTCTCCCTCGCCGGCACCGCGTCCTGGCTCCTCCACGACATCGACATCGACATCGACATCGACATCGACATCGACGTCGCCGGCGCCGACGCCGACGAACCCATCGAATCCACGCCCTACGACCCGACGCGGTACCTCGCCGAGACCGACTCCGCCTACGGCCGCCTGCGCCACGCCCTCCCGCCCACCGCCTACGACGGTGCGCCCACCAACTGGACGCGCCCGCCCGGCCGCTGGGGAACCGACCGGCCGACCTGGCTCTGACGGTGTCACAGCCGTCTGGCAGCATCGGCCCATGACCGCACACGCCACCGACTTCACCTGGTTCGCCGAGCGCTACCCCGTGCTCGACGAGGCCTACTGCCTGACGCACGTCCAGGGCATCGGCGCCGACGAACTGCTGCGCCGCTTCGACGCCGCCCCGGGCCGGGAGGTCACCGGTCTGGACGCGGTCGTCGCCGCCTGGGAGACCTTCGACGACGGCGAGGACGAGACGGCCAGGGCCCTGTTCGACGACGACGAGTACGCCGACCGCCTCCTCGTCGCCGTCACCGAACTCGACGGCTGGGCCCTCGCCGTCGAGCCCTACGGCTACATCGGCAGCCTCTGGGACGTCCTGCCCCGCCTCGCCGACGGCACCCGCGCGGTCGCCCACTTCCGCAACGTCAACGCGGTCGACCACTTCAACTGGTGGGAGGGCACGACCCGCCGGCTCCACTTCGAACCGCTCTTCCCCGGCGAGCGGGACGGCTCGGACGCCGACGCCCCCGGCATACCGGAGCTGCTGACGGCCTGCGGCTTCCGGCTCGACGACACGAATGCCGGCGTCAACACCGAGTCCGCGTTCGCCCTCGCCGAGCGGCTGACGGACGTCCGGATCGACGCGGAACGCCTGGAGGCCGCCACCTTCCGGATCGGCTACGCGCCCGTGCCGTAGCGGGACCCGTGCCGTAAGGGCACCCGCGCCGTAAGCCGACCCGTGCCCACCGGCCCCGGTCACACGCCCGACGGGATCCGCTTCGCCCGGCCGCGCACCTGGAGCGCCGTCACGATCTCGATCAGGCCGAGGATCAGCAGCCAGCAGCCCGCCAGGACCGTCAGCGCCGTGATCGACCCGACCGGCCAGACCATCAGCAGCACCCCGGCCAGCGTGTTCGCCACGCCCGCGAACCCCTGCCAGCTGCGCGCGGGCATGTAGGGGTCGGAGAAGGCGGCGGCGAGCTGGGTGATGCCCCGGAACAGCCAGCCGATGCCGATCCAGAGCGCGAGCAGCAACAGCGACTGGGCCGCGCTGCGGAAGCAGAGCAGGCCCAACAGCACGCAGATCGCGCCGCTGATGAACGCCATCACCCGCAGCGCGGTGGTGGCGTGTGTGCCGAACGCCGCCACCAGCTGGACGATCCCGATGACCAGCAGGTAGAGGCCGAACAGCACGCCCACCACCAGCAGGGTCTCGCGCGGCCAGGCGAAGACGACGATGCCGAGGCCGAGCGAGGCCACCCCGGCGAGCAGCAGGACCTGCCAGGCGGCCTTGGCGAGCAGCCCGAGCGGGCCCTGCACCTCGGAAGCGTCGGGGGTGATGATCGGGGGGACCACGGTGGTGCCTCCTCGGGCCGGGAACGCCGGGACGGGTGGGGGACGGGTGGGGGACGACACCCACCCTCGACGCACCGGCTGCGAACCGCCCGTGCGGTACCGCCGTTCGGGGGTCCCGCAGTTCCCGGAACGACACCTTCCGAACACCTGGCGTGGATATCATCCGTCGGTATGACTTCTGAAGGGTGGGGGACCCCTCCGGTCGAGCCGATCAGCCAGCACTTCGTCGTCTGCGGCGGGAACGCGCTGGCCCACCGGCTGGTCCTGGAGCTCGTCGAGCACTACGAGGTCCCGGTCGTCGTCCTGATCGCGGACCGCGACCGCGACCACGCACCGCAGATCGAGCAGCTGACCGGCGTCTCGGCCATGGTCGAGTACAGCAGCATCACCGACGAGGCGCTGCGCGCGGTGTCCGTCGAGACCGCGCGCGGCCTCGCCCTCGTCGAGGGCAGCGACCAGGAGAACATCCACGCGGCGCTCAGCGCCCAGGGCCACAACCCGAACATCCGGATCGTCCTGCGGATGTTCAACCAGCGCCTCGGGGAGAACATCGAACGCCTCCTCAAGAACGGCACCGCGCTCTCCGGCTCCGCCACCGCGGCACCGGCGTTCGCGGCGGCCGCGCTGGGCCGGCCGAACTCGGTCGCGGTCGGCGGGCGCTTCCTGCACATCGCCTTCGACGAGGCGATCGCCTCCGACCGGCTCTGCATCGTCGCCGATCACATCGACCGCCAGGACGTCAGCAGGATCCGGCTGATGCCCGACCAGGAGGGCGGCTCGGCCGAATTCGTCCGGCTCGCACGTGAGTTCGGGGATGACGGCCCGGTGCGCGTCGGCGCCGGCGCGGTTCCCGGTCCACGCCGTAGCTCGGCCGAAGCTGCCGAGGCCACCGAAGCCGGACCGGAAAGTGACGCCGACGCAGCGGTGTCCGCAGTGGTCGAGGACGAAGGCGGGATCGCCGCCCTCCAGGCGCTACCGGTCGAACCGCGCGAACCGATCGGCTGGGCACGGCGGCTGCGCTGGCGGCTGCTCGACACCGCCCGCTACTTCACCAGCGCCCGCATGCGGCTGGTGCTGCTCATCGCGCTCGGCGCCGTGCTGATGGCCTTCTCCGTGCTCTGGTACCTGAGCCGGGACTTCGGCTGGTCCGTCTACATCTCGCTGCTCGACCTCGCCGGCGCGGCCCAGCCGGACCAGCCCGCCGACATCGCCGCGGGGACGGGGACGGGCGGCGTGTGGCAGCGCATCGCGCAGGTGGTGATCACGCTCTGCGGCATCACGTTCGCGCCGGTCGCCACCGCCATCGTGGTCGAGGCGCTCGCCTCCGGGCGGCGCGGCCAGCCCCGCAACCCGAGCGCCGGCACCCGCGACCACGTGATCGTCGTCGGCCTCGGCAACGTCGGCACCCGCGTCGCCGGCCAGCTCCACGAACTGGGCGTGCCGGTGGTGTGCATGGAGCGCGACCCGCAGGCGCGCGGCATCGCCGCCGTCCGCGCGCTCGGCATCCCGGTCGTCCTCGGGGACGGCCCGTTCGAGGAGCAGCTGCGCCGGGCCCGGCTGAAGCACAGCCGGGCGGTGGTCGCGGTCAGCGGCGACGACGCCACCAACCTGGAGGCGGCGCTGGAGGCGCGCCACGGCAACCCCGAAGTGCGGGTGGTGGTGCGGCTGTTCGACGACAACTTCGCCGGGCACTTCTACGCGACGCTGGACAACGCGGCGTCCCGGTCCGTCTCCTACCTGGCGGCGCCGGCGTTCGCCGCGGCCCTGATGGGGCGCGAGGTGCTCGGCACGCTCTCGGTGTTCCGGCACGTGCTGCTGATCGCGGAGCTGAGGGTGGAGGACGGCAGCCGGCTGATCGGCATGAACCGGCACGACCTGGAGGACCCGGGCGGCGTCCGGGTGATCGCCGTCCGGGTCGCCCGCACCCCGCACCTGCAGTGGAACTACGCCGACCGCAGTCGCGGACTCGGCCCGGGCGACCAGATCGTCGTCGCCGCGACCCGCAGCGGCTTCGCCCGGCTCAACACGGTGCTGGTGGAGGAGGGCTGACGGGGTTCGCCGAACGACGAACGGCGAACAGATAACAGATGACAGAGTTCATCATCTGTTATCTGTTCGCCGTTATCTGTCACCCGTCATCTGTAGCCCGTCACCCGTCACCCGTCAGGCGTTCGCCGCCCCGGCCCGAGTGCTCCGCCCGTGCTCAGCGGTTGATGAACGCCGGCGGCCGCTTCTCGGCGAAGGCGTTCATGCCCTCCTTCTGGTCCGCGGTCGCGAACGCGGCGTGGAACAGGCGCCGCTCGAAGCGGACGCCCTCGGCCAGCGTGGTCTCGAAGGCGCGGTTGACGCTCTCCTTCATCATGATCGCGGCCGGGGCGGACATCGCCGCGACGGTCTCGGCGGTGGCCAGCGCCTCCGCCAGCAGCTGGTCGGCCGGGACGATCCGGGAGACCAGGCCGGCGCGCTCGGCCTCCTCGGCGCCCATCATCCGCCCGGTCAGGCACAGCTCCATCGCCTTCGCCTTGCCGACCGCCCGGGTCAGCCGCTGCGAGCCGCCGATGCCCGGGATGACGCCGAGCTTGATCTCCGGCTGCCCGAACTTCGCGGTGTCCGCGGCCAGCAGGATGTCGCACAGCATGGCCAGCTCGCAGCCGCCGCCGAGCGCGAAGCCGGCCACCGCCGCGACGACCGGCTTGCGCAGCTGGCCGAGCCGGTCCCACGGGCCCAGCCAGTCGTCCAGGTAGACGTCCGGGAACTGGTTGCCCTGCATCTCCTTGATGTCCGCGCCCGCCGCGAAGGCCTTCTCAGACCCGGTGATCACCAGACAGCCGATCTCCGGGTCGCGGTCGAACGCCGTCGCGGCCGCGACGACCTCGTTCATCAGCTGCGTGTTCAGCGCGTTGAGCGCCTTCGGACGGTTGAGCGTGATCAGCCCCACCCGGCCCTTGCGCTCGACCAGGATCGTCTCGTAGGTCTCGGTCTCGGTCATCGCCGTCGACTCCCATTCCGCTGCTCGGCGCCGCACGGGCGCGCCTGACCACCCAACGATCTACGAAGCGCCCCGCCTCGCGCCAGTCTTGGCATGCGAGACAGTCATCACGAGTCCGGCCGCCTGAGAGAACGTGCGGAAGGGCGGGCCGGCTAGGCCAGGCCGAGCTCGTCGCCCTCGCGCGGGGCGAAGTGGCGGGCCACGTCGGCCTCCGTCACCTCGGCCAGCGTGGCGGGGGACCAGCGCGGGTTGCGGTCCTTGTCGATCACCTGGGCGCGGATGCCCTCGACCAGGTCGTGGCTGTCCAGCGCCGCGCACGAGATGCGGTACTCCTGGTCGAGCACCGCCTCCAGGGACGGCAGCGACCAGGCCCGGCGCAGTGCGACGAGGGTGGTCTTGACCGCGGTCGGCGAGTTGGCGAGGACCAGTTGGGCGGCCTCCTTCGCCTCCCGGACGCCGGAGTCGAGGAGGCGTTCGACGATCTCCTCGGCGGTGTCGGCGGCGTAGCAGGCGTCGATCCACTCGCGCTGGGCCGCGAGGGCGGACGGCGGTGCGGGTTCGGCCTCGGCGGCGACCATGGCGGTCACGGCGGCCGCGTCCGGGGCGGCCGCGAGGGCGAAGAGCAGGGCAGGGATCTTCGCGGACGGGACGAAGTGGTCGGCGAAGCCGCACAGGATGGCGTCGCCGGGGCCCATCGACGCGGAGGTGAGGCCGAGGTGGATGCCCAACTCGCCCGGGGCGCGGGCCAGCAGGCGGCTTCCGCCGACGTCCGGCACGAGGCCGATCCGGGTCTCGGGCATGGCGACGACGGAGCGTTCGGTGACGATGCGCACCGAGCCGTGGGCGGAGAGGCCGACGCCGCCGCCCATCGTGATGCCGTCCATGACCGCGACGTACGGCTTGGGGCAGCGGGCGATGAGGGCGTTCAGCCGGTACTCGTCGCGGAAGAACGCCCGGGCGCCGGCGCCGCCCGCCTTGGCGTCGTCGTGCAGGGCGCGGACGTCGGCGCCGGCGCAGAGCCCGCGTTCGCCGTCGCCGGTCAGGACGATGGTGCGTACGGTGTCGGCCGCGGCCCACGCGTCCACTGCCGCGCGGACGGCGGTGATCATGCCGTGGGTGAGGGAGTTGAGCGCCCTCGGCCGGTTCAGCACGATCCGCCCGACCCAGCCGTCCTGGAAGTCCTGCACCTCGCCGCTCATCGGGCCCGCTCCCGTTCGTCGGTGTCGAAGATCCCCGTCCCTGGCGCCCACCGTACTAGGCCGAACGGGAAACAGATGACAGCTGACAGAAAACGAAATCTGTCAGCTGTCATCTGTTATCTGTTCGCTGTCACTCGTCAGCCGTACGACCCGCTGCGACTCGACCGCGACTCGACTGCGACTCGACGACGCCCCGACTGCGGCTCGACGCCGTCCCGCCGCCGCCCGACTACGGCTCGACCCGCCCCGTCACCTCGCCGAACCCGACGACCGTCCCGTCCGGCCCCGGGGCCGTCGCGGTGATGGTCACCTCGTCGCCGTCCTCCAGGAACGTCCGCGTCGTGCCGTCCGCCAGCTTCAGCGGCTCCTCGCCGTTCCAGGTCAGCTCGATCAGCGCACCCCGGGTGTCCGGCTCAGGCCCGCTGACCGTCCCCGACGCGAACAGGTCGCCGGTGCGCAGCGACGCGCCGTTGACCGTCATGTGGGTGAGCTGCTGCTGCGCCGTCCAGTACATCGACGCGAACGGCGGCCGGGAGACGAGGTGCCCGTTCAGGCGGACCTCCATCGCCAGGTCCAGGCCCCACGGCTCGCCGCCGCGGTCGTCCAGGTACGGCAGCGGCTCGACGTCGCGCTCCGGCGGGCTGACCCGGGCGTGCTGGAGGGCGTCCAGCGGCACGATCCACGGCGAGACCGAGGTCGTGAAGGACTTGCCGAGGAACGGGCCGAGCGGCACGTACTCCCACGCCTGGATGTCGCGCGCGGACCAGTCGTTGACCAGGCACACGCCGAACACGTGGTCGCGGAAGTCGTCCAGGACGACCGGCCGCCCGAGCGTGGACGGCGTGCCGACGACGAAGCCCACCTCGGCCTCGATGTCCAGCCGGCGGGTCGGCCCGAAGGACGGCACCGCGTCGGCCGGGGCCTTGCGCTGCCCGTGCGGGCGCACGACCGGCGTGCCGGACACGACGACCGTCCCCGCGCGCCCGTGGTAACCGATCGGCAGGTGCTTCCAGTTGGGGGTGAGCGGCTCCGAGCCCGGGCGGAAGATCCGGCCCAGGTTGGTGGCGTGGTGCTCGCTCGCGTAGAAGTCGACGTAGTCCGCGACCTCGAACGGCAGGTGCAGCTCGACCTCGCCCACCGGCAGCAGCGCCGGCGACAGCGCCTCGCGGTAGGACTCGTCCGTCAGCCACAGCGTGAGGTCGGCCCGCACCTGCGTCCAGGCCGAACGCCCGGCCGCCATCAGCGGGTTGAGCGAGTCCGCGGCCAGCAGCACCGACGGTGCCCCGGCGGCGCGGGCGGCGGCCCCGGCGTCGAGCACGAAGTCCCCGACGCGCACGCCGATCCGGCGCCGTCCGGGCTGGTCGGCGGCGGTGAAGACGCCGTACGGCAGGTTGTGCACGCCGAACGGCGAGTCCTGGGCGCTGGCGAGCCAGCTGCGGGGGGTGCTCAACGGTCCTCCTGGACAAGTGGACTGGGCGACAGCAGGCCGAGCGCGGCCAGGTCGTCCAGGGGCTCGGCGATGCTGCAGGTGCCGAACGCGGTGAACGAGTTGCGGATCACCGTAACCTGATGCGCGCTCAAGGCGTGGACGGCCTTGGCCAGCACGTCGCCGTCGCGTTCCGCCAGCACCTCGGCGGCCGTGGCGCGGTCCGTCTCCTGCGCGGCCAGCAGCACGTTGAGGAAGCCGTGGTGCTCGAAACCGGTCACCGCGTCGGTGTGCCGGACGGCGTTGTGCAGCCCGGCCGTGCACTTGTACGGCAGACCGCGCTGCGCGCAGCCGGTCAGGAACGCGGCCAGCTCGTCCTCGTCGGGGAACGCCTGCGCGACGACCCCGCCGGTGCGGAATTTGGCCCGGTAGGCGCTGTCGACGAGGGCGTCCAGCGTCTCGTCCAGCCCGTCTCCGCGCAGGAGTTCGCGCGGCAGTTCGACGGCGGCGGGCACGTCCGGCGGCAGCAGCCGGTCCAACTCGGCCACCGCCTCGTGCACGTCCCCGGTCGCGAGCTCGACGCCCGCGACCTCGAACGGCGCGGCGGCGGCGAGCGCCGGC